>QHXE01000589.1 GCA_003222835.1 Acidobacteriota bacterium
ATCAAGGCTGCCAAGGGCGGACATCTGCTCAGCGATGAGTTGACGATTCACTACGGGCTGCTGCCACGCGCGAACCGCGGCATCTTTGCTATCAATGAACTCCCCGATCTCGCCGGCAAGATTCAGGTTGGTCTTTTCAATATCATGCAGGAAGGCGACGTTCAGATTAAGGGGTATCCGGTACGTCTGCCGTTGGATGTGATGTTGGTGTTCTCAGCGAATCCCGAAGACTATACGGCGCGCGGAAAAATCATCTCACCGCTAAAGGATCGCATCGGCGCGGAGATCATGACGCACTATCCGAAGGAGATCGGCTTGGGCGTCGAGATCACGCGGCAGGAAGCCTGGACTGCGCGCGACGGTTTCAAGGATCGTTTGTTGATTCCCGAATTTATCCGCGAAACAATCGAACAGATTGCTTTCGAAGCCCGCGACGATCAACGCATCGACAAACATTCGGGTGTCTCGCAAAGGCTGCCAATCTCGGTAATGGAAACGGTTGTTTCCAACGCTGAACGCCGCGCGCTCCTGACCGGCGAAGAGAGGATTGTGCCGCGCATCGCGGACATCTATGCGGCTATTCCTTCGATGACCGGTAAGATGGAGCTGGAATATGAAGGCGAGCAAATCGGCGCCCATCGCATCGCCAAGGATTTGATCAAGCGCGCGGCCGGCGAGATCTTTGAAGGCTATTTCGTCGGGATCGACTTCCCGAACACGGTGCAGTGGTTTGACGAAGGAAACAATTTGCGTTTGGCAGATACGGCTTCGGCTGAGGAATGCATGCTGCTGCTCGACTCGGCTCCCGAACTGATCGAGACCGCACTGATTCCCTTTGACTTCAATCGTAAAGATCACGCACAGACGGTCGCCGCCTGTGAATTCGCACTCGAGGGTCTCTACGCCGAAAACAAGATCAGCCGGAATGAAGAAGCCGGCTACACGGCGGTGACTAAGGCGAAAAAGGATCGGCGGGGAATGATTTATGACGATCTGACTGAGACAGGAAGATACAGCTAGAAATGAGCCACAGATGGACACAGATAAACACGGATTCAAACACGCAGAGATAACCGACAAGATCATTAAGGTTTTCTTTGAGGTCTACAACGAACTCGGGCATGGTTTTCTCGAATCGGTGTATGAGCGATCGTTAGAAATTGCTCTAAATTCTCTGGGTCTTAGGGTCGTCAGACAGATTGAGATTCCGGTGTGGTTTCGCGGGAAGCCGGTTGGTGACTTCACCGCGGACGTGTTGGTTGAAGATTGCGTGCTCCTCGAGTTGAAAGCCGCACGAGCTCTCGATTCTTCGCATCAAGCCCAGCTCTTGAATTATTTACGCGCAACCGAAATCGAAGTTGGCTTACTACTGAACTTTGGCCTGAAGCCAGAGTTCAAACGCCTAATCTTTGACAATCCACGTAAGACCTTCCGTGGAAATCCGCACATTTCAGTAGCCGATCTTCTCGTTCCTGATCATGAAGACGACTCAATCAAACCATCGTGATGTTTCTATTTTTATCTGTGTAAATCCGTGTTCATCTGTGGCTGAATAAATGAAATTCACTCGGTACTCAAAATTCAACGGCCTCGATATCTGGTCAATCAATCTGGGCGACCTAATGGAAGGGCTGTCGGATTCATTGCTCTACTCTGGATATGACGACGATTACTACTGGACGCGGCAGCAAATGCCACAGGATACGTCGCTTGATGCTTTGCGGCGCGCGTTGTTGCAGGCGCTGATGGATCAGCGACTGTTGAGTCAGCATCAGATTCAGCAGATGCTGGACGAGAACGAAGGCAAGTATGAGGGCTCGCAGCTTCAGGAGATGCTGAATCAACTGATCGAGCGTTTGGTGGAGGAAGGTTATCTGACTCTGCATGAAGGACCGCAAACCGAGCAGCGGCGCGAAATGGTGGGTGGCAACGGGGAAGGGCGAATCGAAGAGCCTCTGCCGCGGAACGTCAAGTTTGAAGTTACTGAGAAAGGGTTGGATTTTCTCGGCTATAAGACGCTGCGCAATCTACTCGGCAGTTTAGGCAAGAGTTCTGTTGGGCGCCACGATACTTTGCATCTCGCCACGGGGGTGGAAGCCGAAGCAGCCAGTAAACCCTACGAATTCGGCGATACGATCAATCTCGACGTGAACACGACGTTGCTGTCAGCGATTCAACGCGAAGGGTTAACGGTTCCGCTCAACCTCGAATACCAAGACCTGCACGTGCATCAATGCGATTATCAATCGTCTTGCGCCACCGTGGTCATGCTTGACTGCTCGCATTCGATGATTCTGTATGGCGAAGATCGTTTCACACCCGCCAAGAAAGTTGCACTCGCTCTGGCCCACTTGATTAGGACACAATACCCAGGCGATTCCTTGAAGATTGTGCTGTTTCACGACACCGCGGAAGAGTTGCCGCTGGCCAAGCTCGTCACCACGCAAGTTGGGCCATATCACACAAACACGGCCGAGGGTCTGCGTATGGCGCGGCGAATTCTGCAAGCGCAACGCAAGGACATGAAGCAAATCGTGATGGTGACGGATGGCAAACCGACCGCGTGCTTTCTGGACGGAGCGGCGACAACCGTGTCGGCGGGTCGCCGACATCCTGCCGGCACTCCGTCCCCTATCGCACTCAGTTCTGACAGGCGACTCTACAAAAACTCCATGGGTGGCGATCCGTGGGTAATGGAAGCAACTTTCCGCGAAGTCCAAGCCTGCCGCAAAGCCGGCATCATGATTAATACGTTTATGCTTGCGAGTGATTACTACCTCGTAGAGTTCGTCAAACAAATGTCCGCGATGACGAACGGCAAGGCATACTTCGCCAACCCCGCAAATCTCTCTCAGTTTGTTTTGATCGATTTTCTCCGCAGAAAGAAGAGCAAGGTAAAGTGAAGCGATTCACTGCATTTCATGACGGAGCGAAAAAATATTCAAACAGATTCGCTACGTGCACTTTTATGAGTTTTGCGGTTAAGCTGGTATTTGATATCAAGCAGTTATAAAGAAACAGGGAGATGAGGACTGAATGGCAAACAGGACGGCGGTTATTCAAACCAACAAAGGCACGATCAAGTTCGAGTTGCTCGAGCAAGACGCCCCAAAGACTACTGAGAATTTTCGCTTATTAGCCGAGAAGGGTTACTACGACG
>QHXE01000590.1 GCA_003222835.1 Acidobacteriota bacterium
TGGTTGGGCCATCGCGAGGCGGACGTGTGACGACCGTGACGGGCGTTCCATCGCAGCCAAAAACCTTCTACATGGGGGTAGCGAGTGGCGGTCTCTTTCGGACGATCGACGGAGGCGCGAGTTGGAATCCGATTACTGACGGGAAGATTCCGCTGGGCTCGACCGGATGCGTGGCGGTCGCCGATTCAGATCCGAACGTGATCTATCTGGGCACGGGCTCTGACGATGTGCGCAGCAACGTCTCGACCGGACGTGGCGTGTACAAAACGACCGACGGTGGGCTGACATGGAAATTCATCGGCCTCTACGACACGGGCCAGATTGGAAGCGTTCGCATTCATCCGACTAATCCGAACATCGTTTGGGTCTCGGCGCAGGGCGACGCTTTCAAATCGAATGCTGAGCGCGGCGTCTTCAAAACCACGGACGGCGGACAAACTTGGCGCCAGGTTCTGTTCGTTTCGGATAGCGTAGGCGCAATGGATGTCGAGTTGCAGCCCGGTAATCCCAGTGTTGTTTACGCCTGGATGTCGCACCTCGAACGCAAACCCTGGACGATCATCAGCGGTGCGCGCGACGGCGGCTTCTACAAGAGCACCGACGGCGGCGAGCACTTCACGAAGAGCATAACCGGATTGCCGAACGAATTGATTGGCAAGGCAAATCTTGCCGTCACAGCCGCGAAACCGAATCGGATCTATGCGCTGATTGAAGCAAAACCGGGCGGTGGATTGTATCGTTCGGATGATGCAGGGCAGAGTTGGACAGCGATGAATCCACAGCCGGCTTCGATCGCTGCGGCGATGATTCAACGGCCATTTTATTACGTCGCCCTCGGCGCTGACCCGACAAACGCCGACGTGGTCTACGCCGGCGCGGAAGGATTCTTTAAATCCACCGACGGCGGCAAGACGTTTACGATCTTTCGCACCCCGCATGGCGACAATCACGACATCTGGATCAATCCGAAGGATGGAAACATCATGATCCAGTCCAACGACGGCGGCGCCAATGTTTCGTTCGACGGCGGTCGCACCTGGTCCACGCAACTGAATCAACCAACCGCGGAAATCTATGGCGTCTGGTTGGACAATCAGTTTCCCTACAAACTCTACGGCGCGCAGCAGGACAACACCACGATCATTATTTCGAGCCAGCCTGACGGAACTGGACGAGAAGATTGGCGAACTGGTCCAGGATGTGAGACGGGACCTATCATGCCTAATCCGCGCGATCCAAATATTGTTTACGGCTCGTGCAAGGGACAGTACGGAGTGATGAATTTGAAAGTCGGGCAGGAGAAGAATTATTGGGTCGGCGGTCAGTCACTTTACGGGAATCCCGCCAGCGATCTCATTTATCGCTTCCAGAGAGTCTCGCCCATGGCGACCTCGCCGCATGACGCGGACGTGCTCTATTACGGGTCGCAGTATCTTCATCGCACGCGCGACAAAGGTGTAACGTGGGAAAAGATTTCGCCGGATCTTACGGCGCATCCCAGTTGCTGCCAGGGCGCCAGCGGCGAGCCGATCACACGCGATGTTACCGGCGAAGAGTTCTATAGCACGCTCTATGCGATTGCGGAGTCGCCACTGGAAAAAGGCGTGATTTGGGTGGGCGCCAACGATGGGCCGTTTCATGTCACGCGCAATAACGGCAAGACCTGGACCGACGTGACCCCGAAAGATCTTCCGCCGGGTGGACGTGTGCAGTACATCGAGCCGTCGCCGCATCGCAAAGGCTCGGCTTACTATGCCGTCTATCGTTGGCTGCTTGGCGACTATCAACCATACATTTATCGCACGGATGACTACGGAAAGACCTGGACGCGTTTGACTGATGGGAAGAACGGCATTCCTTCCGATTGGCCTACGCGCGTCGTGCGTGAGGATCCAAACCGCGAAGGTTTGCTCTACGCGGGAACGGAATTCGGCATGTTCATCTCGTTCGACAACGGCACGCACTGGCAGTCGTTCCAATTGAATCTGCCGAATGTGCCCGTTAGCGACATCAAACTTCAGCGAAACGACCTGATCGTCTCAACGCAAGGCCGTGCCTTTTGGATTCTCGACAACATCAGCTCGCTTCATCAACTCACGCCGCAAGTGAGCGCCGCCGCCGCGCATCTCTTCAAACCACGCGACAGCTATCGCACGCGAGTCAGTCCCACAGTGCTGGGGCCGATGATTGAATACTACCTGCCGAGCGCACCCAGCGGAGCGGTGACGATCGAAATCCTCGACGTGAAAGGTGCGGTCATTAACTCTTACAACAGCGACGCCCCGCCCACAGCAGGTCGCGGAGGGCGCGGCGGCGGCGCTGGTGCGACCGAGACTCAAACGGAGGATCCTGATGCTGCGCCCGCCGGCCGCCGCTTCGGCCCTCCGCCTCCGCGCGTGACGAAAGTTTCGGGACTCAATCGCGTTGTCTGGGACGGGAGAAACAAGGACGGCGTGACGCTTCCTCCCGGACAATATCAAGCGCGCCTCAAAGTCGGCGATAAGACATCGACGGAACCATTCAACCTACTCATCGATCCGCGCGTCGCGGAAGACGGCGTCACCGTTGCGGATCTGCAAGAGCAATTCGAGCACAACATGCGCGTGCGGCAAATGGTGAACGACGCGAACCAGATTGCTGCCAGGGTTCGCGAATTTCAGACGAAAGTGCGCGCCGTGTCAGCGAGTGGTGGCCCCGACGAGGTGAACCGAGTAAACGCGATCGCTTCAAAACTTTTCACTGAGCCCGTGCGCTACGGTAAGCCCGGTTTACAAGCGCACATTACTTATCTTGAGAGCATGACCGCGAACGTCGATCAGAAGGTTGGGCGCGACGCCATTGAACGATACGCCGTGTTACGAAAGGAATTGGACGCGATTCGCGCGGAGCTTGATCGCGTGCTTGGACCCACACCAACAACGGCGTCAGGTAGTCGATAAAGGCAATAGCGATATGAGCGTTGAGCCTGCGCGGGCTGGGCGGTTTTTGACAGAAAGTTCAAAGACCACACTAACTAACAGACGATGAAAAGAGTCATATGAAGAGCAGAAACATTCTAAACCTAACGGTGCTGATCCTCGTAACAGCGCCTCCGGTTATAGCCCAACAGACCGATCCGCCACGCACGCTCACGCCTTCGGATTACGCGCGGGCCGAGAAGTGGATGCTGAGACCGACATGGGTGGCCGATGAACGCTTCTGGTATCGGATCACCACCCCGGAAGGCAGCGAGTTTCTGCTCGTCGAGGCCGCGAAAGGAACCCGCGCACCAGTCTTTGATCATGCGAAACTCGCGGCGGCCCTCTCGACAGCAACCGGTACAAGCTACGACGCGCACCATCTGCCATTTACGGATTTCGATCTGTCAGCGGATGGGCAGACCATCTCTTTTAATATTCAACGGCGACGCTGGAAGTGCGATCTCGTGGCGGACAAATGCGGCGCTGAGGGTACGGCCTCGGCGAGCGGACAGCGTGGAGGCCGCGGCGGCGCTGCCAATGACATTCTGTCCCCGGACAAAAAGCGCGCGGCCTTTATTCGCGACTTCAATTTGTGGGTGCGTGATGTGGCCACGGGCAAAGAGACGCAGCTCACCACGGACGGCGTGAAAGACTTTGGTTACGCAACGGACAATGCCGGTTGGACACATAGCGATCGTCCGGTGCTGCTTTGGTCGCCGGACTCGAAGAAGATTGCGACTTTTCAGCAGGATCAGCGCGGTGTCGGCGAGATGTATCTGGTGGAAACCAAAGTTGGGCATCCGACATTGCAAGCCTGGAAATATCCGCTGCCCGGCGACGAAGTGGTGACCATGATCCAGCGCGTGATCATCGAGGTCGATGGGCCGCGCGTGATCAGACTCAAGCTGCCGCCCGATCAGCACCGCTCGACATTGTGCGACGACCTGCAATGTCGCGGCGGTGAATGGGCCGACGTTGAGTGGACCCAGGACGCGGCGCAGTTGGCTTTTGTCTCGACCTCTCGCGATCACAAACACGAGCAGCTTCGCATCGCGGACGCGGCGACCGGAGTAATTCGTGACGTGCTGGAAGAGACAGCAGCCACGCAATACGAGTCGGGCCAGGGAAGATTTAACTGGCGCTACCTGCCGGCCACGAACGAAGTGATCTGGTATTCAGAGCGTGATAACTGGGGTCAGCTTTATCTCTACGATGCGACCACTGGCAAGCTAAAGAATCAGATCACGACTGGCGAAGGTACAGTGACTCAACTCTTAAGAGTCGATGAAAAGAATCGACGGCTTTACTTTCTCGCCGACGGACGTGAAAAGGGACGCGATCCGTATTTCAGCCACTTCTATCGCGTCGGGTTTGATGGGAAGAATCACTCCCTGTTGACACCCGAAGACGCAAACCACGAAATCAGTCTCTCACCCTCGGGACGCTTCTTCTTCGACAGTTGCTCCAAGCCCGACGCTCCGCCGCTGGTTGTTTTGCGCGATGCAGACGGCAAACTGATCAATACACTCGAGAAGGCCGACATTTCACGGCTGGTGGCGGCTGGTTGGAAGCCTCCAGTTTCCATCGTTGTCAAGGCCCGCGATGGCGTCACCGATCTCTACGGCTTAATGTTCAAGCCGACGAATCTCGACGAGAAGAAGAAATATCCGATCATCAATCACATCTATCCTGGCCCACAGGGCGGCAGTGTCGGGAGCCGTTCGTTCTCCGCGGCGCGTGGCGACACCCAAGCGCTCGCGGAACTCGGCTTCATCGTCGTCGAGATCGACGGCATGGGAAACCCTATGCGGTCCAAGAAATTTCACGATGCTTATTATGGCAACATGGGCGATAACACTCTGCCGGATCAAATGGCGGCAATGAAGCAACTCGCCGAACGATTTGCCTGGGTCGATATCGAGCGCGCTGGCATCTATGGCCATTCAGGCGGTGGGTACGCCACCGCCGATGCTATGTTTCGTTATCCGGATTTCTTTAAGGTCGGGATTTCCGAGTCAGGCAATCATGACAATCGCGAATATGAAGACGACTGGGGCGAAAGGTATCAGGGCCTCCTCGTGCGTGACTCCGGCGGCAAAACCAACTACGACGATCAGGCTAATCAGAACATCGCTAAGAATCTCAAAGGACACTTGCTCCTGGCGCACGGCACTCTCGACGACAATGTGCCGCCATACAACACCTTGCTGGTAATCGATGCGCTGATCAAGGCGAACAAGGATTTCGATCTGCTCTTACTGCCGAACCAGCGACATGGCTACGGCAACGCCAGCAACTATATGACGCGGCGCCGTTGGGACTACTTTGTCCGTTATCTTCTAGGCGCCGAACCGCCAATGAACTACGAACTGCGCCCGCCTGCCGCGCCGGGTCCATAGTTGAGGGGCTGGTGCTCCGGCTCTATCTGCCGGAAAAGAAAGTACTCGCCGGCGGCGCCGCTCTTCTCAAAGAAGAATTGCATTGATTTTTGTCCCGCTGTATTGGCCGTTGATTTGGAATCGGTTAATGCGAACTCGGAGCCAAAAGAATGAATGGAATGTTTTTTAGCGTGCTGGGTTTGGGTTTCGTGCTCGGACTGAAGCACGCCCTCGATCCGGATCACATGGCGGCAGTCTCTACGATCGTAAGCGAATCGAAA
>QHXE01000591.1 GCA_003222835.1 Acidobacteriota bacterium
CCGGATTGGCAAGGTAACCCTCTTGGTTTTTTGCAGCAATTGACAGGAGTGTAAGAGATGTTCGAACGAAATAGTCTAAAGCGGCTGAGCTTATTCTTGATTGGCATGGCGTTGCTCTTGAGCGCTTCGATTCAAGGCCAACAAAGCAAGAAGAGCCATCCAAAACCAATTCCCAATGATGCGAAACCCGTGTTGTGGCGAGAGCCGACGGATATCGCTTCGCGCGATCTCTTTCTCGGGCCAGGCGGCGAAGCAATGAAGCCCGACCTCTCCAAAGTCACTTTTATCGCCGACGAGACACGCAGCTATTCAAAGAAGTATCGGGTGCGTGACGGCGCTGGAAATGAATGGGTCGTGAAGCTGGGAACCGAGGCACAATCGGAAACGGCGGCCACGCGGCTCTTGTGGGCGGCCGGATATTTTGTCGACATTACTTATCTAGCGCCGCACGTCGACATCGAGGGCAAAGGCTCTTTCGACAATGCCAGATTTGAAGCGCGTCCCAAAGGCCAAAAGCGTCTGGGCCAACGTTGGGATTGGTCAAAGAATCCGTTTGTCGGCACCAACGAACTTCAAGGGTTGAAGGTCCTGATGGCCTTGATTAATAACTGGGACATTCAAAACCACAACAACAACATTCTGCTGATAACCGACGAGGCAACCGGAGAGAAAGAAGCGCGCTACTTTGACACCGATCTCGGCGCGAGCTTTGGCAAGGAAGGCAGGTTCATTGGCCATACGCGCAATCGCCCGGATCAATACGTCGCCGACACGAAGTTCATTACCGGAGTCGAGCATGGCCTGATTCGCTTTGATTATAAGGGCAAGAACAAGCACCTGATACAGGACATCACTGTTGCTCAGGCAAAGTGGTTGGGAAATATTCTGTCGCAGTTGAGCGACCAGCAGATTACCGACGCATTCCGGGCGGCGAACTATAGTCCGGAACAGATTGAGGCTTTGACGCGCGTAGTTAAAGCACGGATCAGCGAATTGGTTAATCTTCAAGGTTGATTAACTCCCTCTCCCTTTGGGAGAGGGTCGGGGTGAGGGCTTAGCTAAAGAGAGATGAAGGAAGAATTATCCCTCTTATTCTCAGGTTCGCATAAAAGAGAAACTAAGCCAGCCGGTCGCGTCGCTAAACCTTCACCCCAACCCTCTCCCAAAGGGAGAGGGAGAACCAACCTTGACGCATCTTCGAAGCAACAATGCAGAAGAAGATTCGCATCACCGACCTGCTTTATCCTCACTGGCTGACCCTCTCGTTTGCGTTTATCGCCGTCATCGGTGAAAGCGTCACCGATTTGCTCGAGCCCTGGCCGCTCAAGATCGTCTTCGATTATGTCTTCGGTTCAAAGCGAATGCCGGACTGGCTCGCCGGGATCGTTAGCTACATCGGCACTGATAAGTTTTCCATTCTCAACTTTGCGGTCCTCAGCGTGCTTGTGATAGCGATCGTCGGTGCGCTCAGCTCCTATTGTGAAAAGTACTTGACCACCAGCGTTGGCCAGTGGGTGATGCATGACCTGCGGCGGGTGCTCTACAGTCACATTCAGCGACTCTCGCTTTCCTTTCACGATCATAAACGCACCGGCGATCTGATTAGCCGCGTCACGACCGACATCGATGCAGTCCAGAGCCTGATCTCGACCGTCTTGCTCGGCTTGGTCGTCAACGTGTTGACGCTCGTCGGCATGATGCTGGTCATGCTCTACCTCAATTGGGCCTTCACCTTGATCGCGCTGCTGGTCGCCCCCGGGCTGTTTCTGGTCGTGTATCACTACACGCATCGGATCAAAAGGGCCTCGCGCGCGATGCGGCAGCAGGAAGGCGAGGTTGTTAATGTGCTCGAAGAGGTTCTGTCTTCGATTCGCGTCGTCAAGGCATTCGCCCGAGAAGATTACGAACAGAAACGTTTTGAACGCGAGAGTCGCGAAAGCGTCGAGAAGGCGCTGCAAGCACGGAACGTCAAGGCAAAGCTGCCGCCGATTGTAGAAATGATCGTTGCGTGCGGCACGTGCCTGGTGCTTTGGTACGGCGCGCGGCTCGTGTTGACCGGTACGCTCACCTCCGGTGAGCTCCTTGTCTTTCTGCTTTATCTCGGCAAGATGTACAAGCCGATGCGCGAGCTTTCGAAGATGACTGACACAATCTCGAAAGCGTCGGTGGGATGGGAACGCATTCGCGAAGTGCTCGAAAATGAGATGCAGATCCGCGACGTGCGCGGAGCTAAGAGTGCGCCCCGCTTCAAAGGGAAGATCGAATTCGATCGAGTGAGTTTCTCTTACGACTCGAACCAGCCGGTGCTGAAAGACATAACTCTGAAGATTGAGCCGGGACAGTTGGCGGCGTTGGTCGGACCGACAGGAGCAGGGAAGACCACGATCGTGAGTTTGTTGCCGCGCTTTTATGACCTAACGTCGGGTGAAATCAAAATCGACGGCACAGACATTCGCAAGTTCAAACAGAAATCGCTGCGCGAGCAAATCAGTTTCGTGCTTCAAGAGACGCTGCTGTTTCGCGCGCCCGTCTGGCAGAACATTGCCTACGGAAAACCCGAAGCCAGCCGCGCAGAAATCATCCGCGCCGCCAAACTCGCCAACGCCGACGAATTCATAGACAAGATGCCCGAGGGTTACGACACAATGATCGGCGAGCACGGTGCGACGTTGTCGGGCGGACAACGCCAACGCATCACCATCGCGCGCGCCATCATCCGCAACTCGCCAATTTTGATTCTCGACGAACCTTCAGCCGGCCTCGATGCTGAATCTGAGAAACTTGTGTTCGATGCCCTCGGGAACTTGATGGAGGGTAAGACCTCGATCGTAATAGCGCACCGTCTGGCCACAGTGATTCGGGCCGATGTGATCTTCGTGATCGACGACGGGAAGGTTGTAGAGCAGGGAACTCACGCAGAGCTGCTGGCCGGCGGCGGACTTTATTCGCGACTCTATGAATTGCAGTTCAGAGGAGAGGAAGCAGATTCGCTCGAATTGGTATCAGTGTAACGAATCCTCAGAGGTATTGCTCGCAAGTACCTCTCAAATAATTTTGAGAAGGGCCGCCTGTTTCACAGAATTCGACACACCGCAGGCGTCAAAACAACTCAGCCCAGGGTAACACCCTGGGAATACAACGTCGTTAATAAGATTCCCTGAAAGGGA
>QHXE01000592.1 GCA_003222835.1 Acidobacteriota bacterium
ATGACCGGAAAGATTGGCTGTCTTACAAAGTTCAATCCCGCATTATTTAGTTCAATACAAATTGCCGCCTCGTAAGTTCCCTCTAAAAGACCCGGCCCAAGTTGGCGATGCACTTCGATCGCACAACCGATGATTCGCTCAGTCAGGCCTTTAAGTGCTTCTGTATCCTTGCCTGCGGGTGCAGGCACGGTCGCGCTAGGCTGCAGAATCGATCTCGTCATGTCAGGCATTCTCTATGAGTTGTCTTGTCTATCTCTGTGTCTCTGTGCCTCTGTGGCTGATTTGTTCTTTACCTATGGACGAACGCGACGATCGCAATTTATCAATCCACGCGACGCAGGCGGTTGTGGGGACTGAGCTGACGTTTGGTTCGGTCACCGACAAGATCAGCGCGATCGTCTTGCAGCGCAAGACTCCGATCGGCTGGTTCATCGGCTTCGCCATTTCGTTCGCGCTGTTCCAGTTGCTCTTGCTGACAATCACGAATTTACTCTTCAATGGCATCGGTCTTTGGGGCATCAATCAACCAGTCGGTTGGGGATTCGCGATCATCAACTTTGTCTGGTGGATTGGGATCGGCCATGCGGGAACTTTGATCTCGGCAATCCTACTGCTGCTCAGACAGAAGTGGCGCACATCGATCAATCGCTTCGCCGAAGCAATGACTTTGTTCGCAGTTGCGCAAGCGGGAATTTTTCCAGTAATGCACCTGGGCCGGCCGTGGCTGGCGTACTGGTTGTTTCCGTATCCCAACACGATGGGCATCTGGCCGCAGTTTCGCAGCCCTTTGATGTGGGACGTATTTGCCGTCTCGACTTACGCGACTGTATCGGCAATGTTTTGGTTCGTCGGCTTGATCCCGGATTTTGCGACCCTGCGCGATCGCGCGAAGAGTAAGGTGTTTGGGATTATCTACGGCATGCTGGCGATGGGCTGGCGCGGTTCGGCGCGGCACTGGCATCGGTACGAAATGGCTTATCTGCTGCTCGCGGGATTGGCAACGCCGCTGGTGCTTTCGGTGCACACGATTGTCAGTTTCGATTTTTCGATCGCCATTATCCCGGGTTGGCACGCGACGATCTTTCCGCCTTACTTCGTGGCCGGAGCGATCTATGCGGGCTTTGCGATGGTTCTGTTACTGACGATTCCGCTGCGCAAAGTTTACGGCCTGGAAAGCTTCATCACCATGCGCCATATGCACAACATGGCGAAAGTCATGCTGGCGACAGGTTTGATCGTCGCATACGGCTACGTGATAGAAGCATTCTTCGGCTGGTACAGCGGCAACGGTTACGAGCACTTCATGATTTGGAACCGCATGCACGGGCCGTATGCGCCTTATTACTGGACTTTGATTCTCTGCAATGGATTCACGCCGCAGCTTCTGTGGATCAAGAAGGTGCGGGCGAATTTGTTGGCCCTGTGGTTGATCTCGCTGGTGGTGAGCGTCGGCATGTGGCTGGAGCGCTTCGTGATCGTGGTGACGAGTCTGCATCGAGACTTTTTGCCGTCGTCGTGGGGCTTTTACAAGCCAACCCAATGGGATTGGTCGATGTTCATCGGCACGATTGGATTTTTCCTGGCGCTGGTGTTTTTGTTCATCCGCTTTCTGCCGATGATTTCGATCTTCGAGATGCGGACGATTTTGCCGGAGGCCGAGGTGGAAGAGGGATAGCTCCTTTGGTCGTATAAGTCCTATGCGTCGGGCAACACCAAAACTATACGGCGTAATGGCCCAGTTCGATACTCCGAGCCGGCTAGTCGCGGCCGCGCACGAGACCTATGCCGCGGGTTACCGTCAGATCAACGGCTACTCGCCGTTCCCGATCGAAGAATTGACGGAGGCGATCGGCTTCAAGCGCACGACGCTGCCGCTAATCGTTTTAGCTGGCGGGATCATCGGCGCATTGGGAGGTTATTTCATGCAGTACTGGATGGAAGTGATCGACTATCCCATCAATGTCGGTGGTAAGCCATTCAATAGTTGGCCGGCGTTCGTTCCGATTACGTTTGAATGCACGGTGCTGGTGGCATCGTTTGCGGCGGTACTCGGGATGCTGGCGCTCAACAAGCTGCCGCAACCGTATCATCCGGTATTCAACGCGCCTAATTTTGCGCTGGCGACGCGTGACAGTTTCTTTCTGGTGATTGAATCAAAGGATCCGAAATTTGAACACGACGAAGCAATAAAGACACGGAGACACGGAGATATGGAGACGCGGTGAAGTCTTTCTCGCCGCGTCACCGCGTCACCGCGTCGCCGCGTCTTCTTCTTATCCTGCTGCTCACTGCTTACTGCTTACTGCTCACCTCTGCTTGCCGACGCGACATGCAAGATCAGCCAAAGACGATCGCTTATCGCGAGAGTTCGTTCTACAAAGACGGCACGGGCTCAAGGCCGTTGGTCGAGGGCACGGTGCCGCGTGGTTACTTGCGCGAGGATCGCGAATTCTATCTGGGGAAGAAGGCGACGGCGGCCACACAACCGGGCCCAACATTAACGCAGCCGGCCGGCGCTCAGGCAACGGCGCCATCGATCAAGTTGCCTAATGCGCCGGTTTCAGCGACGAACCCCGCGGCGATGTATCCCGATGACGTGGATACGTTCCCGTTTACGATCACCAAAGAAGCACTTGATCGCGGACAGGAGCGTTATCAGATTTTCTGTTCCGTTTGCCATGGCTTGACCGGTTATGGTGACGGAATGGTGGCGCGCCGCGGATTCAACAAACCTGCCCCCGCGTCATATCACCAGGATCGTTTACGACAGGCGCCGGTGGGCCATTTCTTCGACGTGATGACGAATGGTTGGGGCGCGATGCCTTCATATGCGTCGCAGATTCCGGTTGAAGATCGCTGGAAGATCATTGCTTATATCAGAGCGTTGCAGTTGAGCCAGATGCCGACTGGCGGAAACCCGACCGTCAGGGAGGGTACACAAAAGTGATTACGTCAGGCTACACACCTCCGGCCGCCCTTAATCGCGTACGCTCGAGCGCGCTGATTGCGGGCGTGGTGTTGACGCCTTTGCTAATCATCGGCGCGTTCGTAGATCGCGCGCAGTTCTTTCATGCCTATCTGGTGGCTTTCATTTTTTGGATCGGCATCACTCTCGGCAGCCTGGCGCTCTTGATGTTGCAGCACTTGACTGGCGGCGCCTGGGGTGTGGTGATTCGCCGAGTGCTGGAAGCCTCGACGCGGACATTGCCGTTGATTCTGATTCTTTTCATCCCGATCGTGATAGGTCTGCGGCAGATTTATCCATGGACCAACGTCGAAGAGATGAGTAGAAGCGCCGCGCTTCAGCAAAAAGCCGCGCATTATTTGAACCCCTCGTTCTTCACCGCGCGGGCCGTCGGCTATTTTGCCATCTGGTCGGTGCTGGCGTTGTTGCTGAACTGGTTTTCGCTACAACAGGACCGCACCGCCGATCCGAAGCTGCGCAAGCGAATGCAGTTTCTAAGTGGTCCAGGTCTTGGAATCTTCGTTTTGACGACGACGTTCGCGGCGATTGATTGGGTGATGTCGCTCGACCCGGCGTGGTCGTCGACTATCTTCGGTTTAATCTTCGTGGCTTCGTGGACGTTAAGCGCTCTGGGATTCACGATCCTGGCGATGTCGTGGCTGTCACAGCGGGAACCGATGAATGAGGTTGTGCAACCTTCGCATTTTCACGATCTGGGAAATCTGACGCTGGCGCTGGTGATGTTGTGGACGTACTTTGCGTTCTCGCAATACTTGATAATCTGGTCGGGCAATCTGCCGGAAGAAACGGTCTGGTATGTGGCGCGCAAGCATGGCGGCTGGGGTGTGATTGCGTTATCAATCGCGATCTTGCAATTCGCTTTTCCGTTTCTGCTATTGCTGTCGCGTGCGACCAAGAAGAGCGCGCGGAAGTTGGCAATGCTCGCGGTATTGATTCTGGTAATGCGCGCGGTAGATGTGATGTGGTTGATCGAGCCAACTTACAATCCCGGTCGCTTTCATTTGAGTTGGATGGACGTGGTTGCGCCGATTGCGATCGGCGGATTATGGCTGGCGACCTTCGCGTGGCAATTGCAGAAGCGTTCGCTGGTGCCGATTAACGATCCACAGCTTGAAGCGGCGCTGGAAGCGCACGCGGAACACTGAAGCGTTGTGTATTAAGAATCGCCTGCTACTAAGATGAACGTTTCAAATAACAAAGGACACGGCACAGAGACGCCCGACATCTCTTACATCCGCAACGTCGACACGGCACATGAAGTGAGTGACGTGAAGGTTGGCGGCATTGTGAAGTTCGTTATGGGACTCTTTGTGATGACAGTTGCCGTTTTCTTTTTGGCGTGGGGAATGTTTCGAATGTTCGAGACGCGCTCGCCGGAACCGCCGCGCTCGCCGATGGCTTTGAGCGGCGAGGAGCGCCTGCCACCGGAGCCACGACTGCAAGGCGCGCCGGGATTTGCCGAGACCTTGGAAAAGAGCGCGACGCCGATGCAAGCGGAGGAACCTGAAGCGCCCGCAGCAACCAGATCCGGAAATCCAAAGAATCCGCTTTGGGAAATCAAAGCTTTACGCAAGCAATGGGACGACGTACTCGAGCATGGCCCAATCGATCAAAACGGCAAGCGATACGGAATGCCGATCGAGAAAGCGAAGGAAGAAATCTTGAAGCAGGGATTGCCAGTACGGAAACAATGACGAGATTATGACGAGACACGGAGACAGGGAGACGCGGAGACGCGGCGACATCAAGCGTGGGATCGGAGTTCTCCGTATCTCCGTGTCTCCGCGTCTCCGCGTCCTTGTCTTACTGCTTACTGCTCACTGCTCACTGCTGACTGCTCAAGCTCAGCCCGGCATGCCGCAGCCGAGTTCACCGCTCTATGGCGCGCGGCCTGAATCGGGTCCCGTGTCGACGGGCTTGCCGAAAGCCCTGAAGAACGTCGGCATCGATCAAAAACTGAACGAACAAGTTCCGCTCGACGCTGTTTTCAAAGACGAGCAAGCTCGGGAGGTGCGTTTGGGCCAGTTCTTCAAAGGGAAGCCGGTCGTGCTGTCGCTGGTCTATTACAGTTGCCCGATGCTCTGCACGCAGGTTTTGAATGGCGAGTTGGGGGCGTTCCGAAGCGTTTCATTCAACATCGGCGAGCAATTCGAAGTCGTCACTGTCAGTTTCGATGCGCGCGAAACGCCGCAGCTGGCATTGGCCAAGAAGCAAACCTA
>QHXE01000593.1 GCA_003222835.1 Acidobacteriota bacterium
CTGGCAGGTTCATGCGCCATGTGAAGCTCAGCCCTGAACGTGACGTCGATGCCACGGCTCTGATGAAGCTAATCGAAACTGCATACACTGATATGACGGGGCGTCTGAAGGCAAAGTAGTTCGTGCAGGCATTCGAGGCGCCGTATAATCGTTGGACCGGAGCGCGGGGAGCATGTTTCTCAACTTAGCCTGATGCGGCGCAGGGTGCTTTGATTCGCGCCGCCGCGTCAACTCTGACGTTGGGTGCTGACGCCTATCACCTGAGGAGAACGACATGGACATTTTCAGGATGCAAAAGGAACTGGCCCACAGTGTGGTGATCATGCTGCTGCTCGGGACTGCGTCATTTGTCGTAGTTCAGGGTGCGGTGGGCAGAACAGAATTCGCTCAGCATGTAACGCAGTTGGCGGGTAACTGGACAGGCGAGTCTATCTGTCAGGTGAAGCCCTCTGCTTGTCGTGATGAAAAGGTTGTTTACCACATCTCTACAGGTAGCGACCCGGACCACGTGATGGTAAGCGCCGATAAGATCGTGGACGGCAAGGCCATCAACATGGGCCGAGGCGAATACGCATACGACAGAACGAACGGCACGCTCGTGAATGAGAATGACGGTCGGGTGTGGAGATTCACAGTCAAGGGAAATTCGATGACGGGCACCTTAACGATGCCGGATAAGACGCTTTACAGACGTGTGACGCTCAGGAAGGAAGAATGAGCAGCGAGCGCAAGACGCGTTCAACACTTGGCAACGCACTCAACAACTCATTGCACCAGAGCGCGTGGCAGCGTGCTTCTCAACCAACTTTATCCGGCGACGATTGAATGGCATTCGCCCGCGCCCGGTGAATTCGATCGTTGGGCGGAGAGAACAGGTGGGAGCTCATATGACGCAATCGGAAATCTCCAGCGCCTCGCCGTTCTTCATTGTGCATGACGCCGCAGCAGCGCTTTCGTTCTATCGTGATCAGCTTGGGTTTGATATCACGTATCAGGAGCCGGCTGATGACCCATTCTTCGGCATTGTGTGCCGCGGCGGCGCGATGATCATGCTCAAGAGTGTCGGTGTAGATCCGCTTCCCAACTACAAGCGAGAACCAGCAGCCCGTTGGGACGCCTACCTTTACGTTCCCGATCCGGATGTACTGGCCGCGGAGTTTGCCTCGCGCAAGGTCGAGTTCTCGGAACCACTGAAGGACACACATGATGGGTTGCGTGGATTCGAGCTCAAGGACGCGGACGGCTACGTTTTATTTTTCGGTCGTCCTCGGCTCTAAGGCGGGCTGCGATGTGCGCAAATGCGTCGTCAGGCAGGTCGCGCGCAACAACACGCTGCAGGCGACGTGCGAAGACGCACGCGCCTGAGCGCAGACGTTCGGCGTCTTTCGCCAGACTGCAGTGAGAGGATAAATGAGGAAATACCGCAAACTACTTCTCACCTTCGTTCTCCTGTTATGCGTCATTGCTACAGCATCATTTTTCTTTTGGAAGAAAGGAACGCCCTATCAACAACCCTATTGGAGTCCCAACGGTCAATACTATGTTCAGAAGTATTCGAACCTAACGCTTTCAAGATTTGTGTCTACCATGCCGGGTCAAGGATCAGACACGATTAATGGGTACATACGCTTATACGATAAAAATGGAAAACTGATCCATGAAAGGTTTGCGGTCTTTATCAGAGATGTTGAGCCAATGTGGGCCGGTAATAAGGTTTATCTCATGGGTGTCGAAGAGATGGACGACGATCCTTGGATTCTTCCCACCAGTTCAGAGTGAGTGAGTGGTTCAATGAAGGCGACGCCGAACAGTTTTGAACGCGAGCGGCGGGAGCGCCTCTCGCAACTTGCTTGGTGCGGCGAAGGGTGCTTTGATTCGCGCTGCCTCGTCAACTCTGACGTTGGGCGGGTGATCATCATATTAATTGGGGAATCCTGTATGAAACACAATTTCGTTATCGTGTTTTTAGTTACTGCTTCTGTCTTTGCGTTCGCCGGGACAAAGGGAAAGACAATCGAAAGATCGAAATAATGAGGGAGGCGACAAATATGAAGGCACATGCTAAGGGCACATTCGAGTTGAAAGCTTGGGACGAGAAACCCTTCAACGAGATGAACGGTATGCCGAAGCTTACTCGCGCTAGCGTGATTAAGTCTTATCAAGGAGAGATCACAGGAGAAGGAAAACTTGAATACTTAATGATGTACCGTGACGACGGCTCGGCGAGCTTCGTCGGTCTGGAGCGAGTGGTGGGCAGTGTTGGTGGGCGGCGCACGGGTAGTTTTGTGTTTCAACACACCGGAACCTTCAAGGGTGGCGTGGCGACAGTGACACTCATTATTGTTCCGGGTTCTGGAACCGGAGATCTACATGGGCTAAGAGGGGAAGGGGGATTTACTGTCGGGCATCAAGGGCCCTACTCCATCACACTCGACTATGACTTTGAGTGACGCGCCCTAATAAGAAGTGGCAATGGCACGGATGTGTTTTCGTCGTCGTCGCAATTAAGTCATGTCAGGAATCGGCGTAAGCACAACCCATCATATCGG
>QHXE01000573.1 GCA_003222835.1 Acidobacteriota bacterium
AATTATGCCAATGCGGCCGGCAAAACAAACGGCCCCAGATGCGGCCCTGAATAATTCAAACTCGCGCGCAATGCAAGCTCAAGGGTGTCTCTGGTTTCTTCAGGCGCGATCACGGCATCGACAAACCCGCGTGCGGCAGCGTATTTCGCATCAAGTTCCTTTTCATAGTTCGTGCGCACAGCATTCATTTCCATCGCAAGTTCCGTGCTTGGCTCTTTGGCCTCTGCTCTTAGCCTTTCGAGTTCACTGCCGAAAACAGCCTGCACCGCAGAATCGCCCTCCATCACAGCCATGCGCCCAGTGGGCCAACTGAAAATAAAGTCGGGGTCGAAGCCTTGTCCAGCCATTGCATAATATCCCGCGCCTGATGCGTGGTTCACCGTCAAGACTATCTTTGGCACGATTGCCGTGGCCATCGCTTCCACGAACCGCGCGCCGGCGCGAATAATTCCTGAATGCTCTGCTTCCGAACCAACCATGAATCCGGAGACATCCTGAATGAAAACGAGCGGCGTGCGATGACGATTGCAAGTGTCGATGAAGTAAGCGACTTTCTCTGCCGATTCGGTGTAGATGATGCCGCCAAACTTCGGCGCGCCGCCGGCTGGATCGCGAAACATCCCGCGCGCGTTTGCAATTACGCCCACTTGTATTCCGCGAACACTCGCGTGGCCGGTGATGATCTCTTTCGCATAATCGGCTTGGAACTCGTCCAGGTGTCCTTCGTCCAACAGACAGTCCAAAAGCTCGCGCATATTGTAGGGTTGGCGATGATCTTCCGGAATGATTTCATAAACCCTTTCCGCCGGAGCGCCCGCATCCTTGCGGGCGGTCCGCAGGCTTCCAGCCTGCCGATTCGTTGGCAACTCCGAAACAAACTCTCTTATTTTCGCAATCGCCTCTTCATCATTCTTAACTCGATAATGGGCCACTCCCGAAAGCTCATTATGCGTACGCGCCCCGCCGAGTGTTTCGTTATCAATCGTCTGACCCGTCGCGCCTTTCACCAAATTCGCGCCACCCAAGCCCATGAACGAAGTGCCTTCGACCATGATCATGATGTCCGACAGCGCCGGCAGGTACGCGCCGCCAGCGATACACGGCCCCATCACTGCCGCAATCTGTGGGACTCTCAAATAGCGCCGCATGATTGAGTTGTAATAGAAAATGCGCGAGGCGCCATACTGACCCGGGAAGACACCACCCTGATAAGGAAGATTCACTCCCGCGGAATCGACGAGGTAAATAATCGGCACCCGCGACCGCATAGCGATCTCTTGCGCGCGCAGAATCTTCTTGATTGTCTCCGGCCACCACGATCCGGCTTTGACGGTCGCATCATTGGCGACAACGACAACTTCTCTCCCACCCACGCGTCCGATCTTAGTTACCACTCCAGCTGCCGGCGCCGCGCCGTCATATTGATCATAAGCAACCAGCAACCCGATTTCCTGATTGAGGGAATCTTTATCGAGAAGGAGATCGATTCGTTCTCGCGCAGTAAGTTTATGTGCCTTATGCTGCTTCTCGATCTTCTCTGACCCGCCGCCGAGACGTATTTTCGCTTCCAACTCGTGAAGCTCGGTGGTTAACTCGCGCAATCGGGTATGTTGGCGTTTGGGTTTTGAAGCAGCGACTTTCGAAGGAATGCTGTCTGCCTTTTGCTTTTCACGTTCTGCCTTTTCAACGGCAGGCTTTGCGACTCTCGACAGCGGTCGCACCTTGAATCCGGAAGTGGACACTACTTCAGACTCCGTCTCAGCCATGTCGAGCCTCTGCTGACTCCTGACTTCTGACTCGAACTAAGGAAAATTTAACGATTAACTTGAAATGAAAGTATCACAGATCAAACCCGAAGATCATCCGAAACCACGACAAACTCTCTGACCACTTGGCCGAGAGTTGTAAATTCTGCTTAAAATAGCGGCATGCAAATCTGTCCACGCTGTGGCAGTTCACGGATCCGTCATGGCTACGGTCGCGAGCGTTTTGGCTTAAGACTTATCGGCGTGCGCGAGTTGTTGTGTAATCAGTGCAATCTTAGCTTCACTCGATTTGTGCTCCCCGGCATGATGCCAAAGTCGAGCCATCGCAGTAAGAAGCACGACAACGAAGCAGCTAAAGACACGACCCCTCCCGTTAGCGCGCAATCGAATGGGAAAAGTCAGCGCCCGAGAAATAAGCGTTCAAAGCGATGCCCGCGATGTGACGGCAAGAACGTTCATCGTTCAAGCAGACGAGGAATACGAGAGCACGCCCTCTCTTTTTTTTCACTTTATCCTTATCGATGCCACGATTGCGACAAGAGGTTCTACATCCGGCGCCCCGCATAGGGGCAATTCTCCTGATCCGTTGGGAGAGGGATCTAACCCGAGGTCTACCTCTTTCCTAGTGATGCTTCGTTCTTGGTAAGTATCGCCGTAGCAATAACAACGCTGCTCCCCGTGTAGGTGTACATACATGAGATTTGGGAATCTTTAATCTTTTGAATGGTTACGTTGCTATTGCTGGCGCATCGATTAGTGCCGTCGGTGATCACCTCAACAAACTTAGCTTCGCGGGAATCGCTTTCAATCAGATTCCATCTCCCCAGACACGGAATTGAGGGGTAATCGACGGCGCCCCGGCCGTCTTGCACCCTGAGTCTAACGATCCAATTGGTCTTAGTATCGCTCTGATATCCACGGCCTTCCCAAACTCCTTCCAACCACTCCGGCGATTCAGTATTTCTATTTGTGTTCGTGGCGACATTGCTGTTTGTCGGAGGAACGCTCAATGGTTGAGCCGTCGGTTTACTACTAACTCTCAACGCGATGTAGCCTAACAGCGTAACGAATCCAACGATTATGATCGCTAGTGTCCCGCTAATAACAATCCAATGTATGCCGCCGAGCCGAGCTTTGAGTTGACCCTGTCGCGCTTGCGGAAAAGACGGTGGCGCCAATGCGGGAGTCATTGCGTGATTAACTGGTGTCAGCTCCGGGGGCAGTATTTCGGTTCTCGGTGGGTCCGTGTCCCGCGCGGCAGAAACTGGCAGCGTTGCCTGAAGATCATATGGAGCGGACAGACCCGCGCCATCATCCAGACAGAAGACAAAAGTATCATCTGCATAAGTCCGGTTACACGTGGGGCAGCGTCTCATTCTTGTTCCTAAGCTTATTTACAAAGGCTGATTACTTGCAAACGCCGATGCGTAACGCCGGCAATCGCGTTGCGGCTGATCAGGATATAATAATCCAAATTACT
>QHXE01000574.1 GCA_003222835.1 Acidobacteriota bacterium
GCCGGAGCTCCAACTCCGCAAACCGGACTTCGGTCTTGTCCGTTAATGCGTGTCTGAGGCACGAATCGCCAATATGGTAGCGTCGGGCACATGCTGCCTTGTGTTTTCTAGCCAGCTGATTCCTGCGGTTTGAGAGGAGACGAGAGACGATAGCGGCGCAGCAACTCGGTTCAGGACCCGATGACCTCCAACGATCAATGCAGGACTGCGTACTCCTTCTTTGCTTGCTTCAGAATGGGGATTTCTGGATCAGCATCTTTCCACAACGCGAGGAAGTCCTGATACGCGACCTTGGCTCCAGCGGAATCGTGGGACAAACCGTGCGCCCGCGCGAGTCCCAACTTCGCTAGTGAGACCCGCGGTGACGACGAATGCATCGCGCGATGGTCCACGATCTTCTGGAATTCGGCTGCTGCCTTGCTGCCATCCCCTATTTGCAGATAGGCTAAGCCGCGCAAATAAGTCGGCATGAAGTCGGCTCCCATACCCATTTCGTAGACTGCCGCGTTCAGCGCTTCTACCGCACCCTCGGGCTTGCGTCGGTGTATCGCTTCAGCAGCTCGGACATCTGGCAACGTGCGCGTACGAACCATTGAATTCTCGGAGAAGCGTTTCTGCAATTCCTCCACAATCTGATCAGTGCGGCCTCCCGCTAAGGCAAGTGCTTCCGCTGCTTGTCCCAAAGATTGGGTAATGCGGAATTTGTCAATTGCTGTCAACGCAGTCGCCGATGCTGTGGGCATTCCAAATTCAGCTTCTGTGGTTGCGAGATCGGTTTTCATGGTTGCCGCCAGCATGGGCCTGCCTTGCCGATTCGCCAATTCCATTGCCGCGTTGTATAGCTCGTGTGCCTTCGACAAGCGGCCGCGCGCTGCGGCGGCTTCGCCCTGGAACTGCAAGAATTCGGCCTCTTCCGGTTTGCCCTTTGCCCAGTCAAAATGCCGTTGTATCGCAACCGCATCATCATTCTGAAAAGCAAGGTAGAAAAGCTCGGCGTGAACATCAAAATTGTCCAGGTGTTTCGCAATTGCCTGTTGCAGGATCGCTCGGGCTTCTTCCAACCGATTTAGACCGATGTACGCCGCTCCTAAGCCGTAATATGCATAATATTCGTTTGGATCGAGCCTCAGGCCCTCGCGTGCGGTCTCAGCCGCTCTGTCGAAGAATCCCAGTGCGCTATAACCTTGGCTTAGATTGACCGGAGGAGTGGTGTCCCGGGGATACGTCTTTCGCCACAGTTCATAAGTTTCGTTCGCCTTCTCGATATTTCCCGTCACCAAAGCGTGATAGTGGCTCACAATATAGAACTTCTCAGGCTCAGTGACCCGGTCCCGACGCTCGTAGGCTTGCAGTGTGTATTTGCGTCCGAGGTCTTCGTCTCCAGCATAGAAATAAGCCTGTCCCAGACGGGCGTAGGCCAATGCAAAATTAGGATCAAGTTCAATGGCCCTCTTGTAATAGGGGATGCTGCTGAACTGTCCGGAGGAATGCGCCCGCTCAGCGTCTCCCAGGGAAAAGGCCTTGAAGGCTTCCAGCGATGAGGTGGTCGCCTCATCGATAGGAACGTCGAATTTCTGAACTGAGGTGAGTGACTCGCCCAGCCGCTCGCGAATCCGGGAAGCCGCTTTGCCCAATGCGGAAAGCACGTTTTCTCGCCCGTTTGCTTCCGCTTCCTCGCGCCCTAACGTGTCGCCAGTGACGCAGTTCACCGCCTCCAGGGCGACAATGTAATCGCTGCCCAGGCTTGAGATAGATCCTTGCAGCATAGCCTTGCTGCCCAGGCGCTCGCACAGCTCACGTGCCACTTGGATATAGCGAAGCATCTCGCGTACGCGGTCATTCGCCACAACGTTCAAGAATGGCGACTGTTCAAGTTGCACCGCCAGCGCCTGCTTCAGCGTGCCATCGAATACCACATCGCCCGTGGTGTTGGCGAAATCCGCCAAGACGATGGAGTCTCTCTCAGCGAGGGCGCGAGCGCGACGGCCATAAAAGAGAATACCTGCCACCGTAATAGCCGCCAGCGCTAGCGCAGCGGTCGTCAGCAGCCAAACTTTCCTGTGTCGTCGAATTGACACTGGGAGAACCGCTGTACCGGAACTCGAGGCCGCTGACCATGTTCCAAATGACGGTTTCGCTTGGGCGGGCGCCATCCCTACAGCGGATGCAGCGGCACTGTTTCCCGGGGGGATAAGTTCATCAGTCGCCGCAACAACTGTGCGGCTGGAATCTGTATCCCGCTTCAAGCGTTGCAGGTCGGCGCGCAAATCTGCGGCATGCTGGTATCGGAGATTGCGGTCCTTCTCCAATGCCTTATTGATGATGTCTTCTAGTCTCGACGGCAGATCGGGGTTGAGGCGCACCGGTGCGGTCGGTGCGCGGTGAAGAATCGCGTCAAAGAGAGCGGCTGATGTTTCCCCGCGAAACGGCAGTGAGCCAGTCGCCATTTCATAGAGCACCGCGCCAAAAGAAAAGAGGTCTGTACGCGCGTCCAGTTCCTTGCCTAGAGCCTGCTCCGGCGACATATAAGCAACTGTCCCCAGAGCCGTGCCGGGGCTGGTCAGGTGTTCGAGACTCGCTCCAGCAGTCTGCTCAGGAATGGTTGCGGCCGGGCCGTCGCCCTTGCTGCCAGGCGCCGACACCTTTGCTAATCCGAAGTCAAGAATCTTGGCGTGTCCTCGCTTGGTAACGAAAATATTGGCAGGCTTGATATCACGATGAACGATGCCGTCAGCGTGGGCCGCATCCAGCGCGTCGGCTACCTCGATGGAGATTCCAAGCAGCGTTTCCAATTCGATCGGTTTGCCCGCAATCCGATGCTTCAGGGTAAGGCCGTCGAGGAATTCCATCACCAGAAATGCACGGCCCTCGTGCTCGCCGATTTCATGGATGGTGCAGATGTTGGGATGATTCAGAGCGGATGCCGCCTGGGCCTCGCGCTGGAACCGCTCCAGCACACGCGTATCGTGTGCGACGTCGTCGGGAAGGAACTTCAACGCGATGAAGCGACGTAATTGGAGATCCTCGGCCTTGTAAACCACTCCCATCCCGCCGCCACCCAACTTCTCGATAACCCGGTAATGCGAAATGGTTTGGCCGATCATCGTTGTGCCCGTGGCAAGCAATGTTAGGGTCGCTTAGAGGCTAAGTCAACGAGGCGCCACGAACTCAGCTCTAGTAGCCAAAGGCTTCGGTAACTGAAAACGCACCACTTGACATGACAATAAGGTCCACAGCTCAGTATGCCGTGGCGCGCCGACGGTTCCGGACGACGGGACTTGCACCCGCTGGAACATCAACTAGCCTCGCTGCAGCCCTCCTCCTCTTCCGTGCCGACTCCCGCCCACTTCAACACCTCTCCTTTGCTCCATTCAATTTGCATAAGGCCCGCGTCCGCCGCGCCAGCGGCTTCCTTCTGACGGCTTTTTCGAACGCGCGCCCCAACCTTCTGTTCCGCTCCACTCTGCTCACCAAGGGCGCGCCTCCGAAAAAGCACTAGCGTCATCCGACCGGAATGCACCGGAGTGCCGCTGAGCGGGTTACTGACTCGGCCAGTTCTATGTGTGGCTAACTACACAGCCAGTAGCACTTGGGCAGGTCTCACAAGGTCTAGGAGGCTGCGTTAGGAAACCATGTGGGATCATGACGGCCGACAGCCGCGGAAAGTGCCAAACAGGTCTCTGTGTCCGTTTAAGATTCGTGATTTCGCGGTCTCGTTCACTGTCAGCGACCACTCGCCAATTTCAAATGTTCCGCCGAGAAGGATCCCATCGGTGCGTGGAAACATATAGAGATCCTCTGTGAAAGCGGCGTACTCGACTTCGGGTTGAGGCAGAAGAACTGTCAGCTGTCCCTTGACGGGAGTTAAATCCTGGTCACTAAACAGCGCTCGCGCGCCCAGGCCCGAGCAATTGAAGATGACGGTTTCGGGCAGCTCCTGGAGCTGACTGGCATGGTCAAAGTGCATGACTTTTACCGAGCCTCCCGCGAGGCGGAAATCGGTCAAAACTGCGTTGAGGTAGGTCGGCGGTTCGATGAACATCGTATCGTACTGCCGAACGAACCGATATCCGGAAAAGGGGTGTTCGGACTCTGACAAATCCCGAAGCTCCGGCAAGAAATTTCGGATCGGCCCTTGCTTTCCCTCAAAGCCTGTCTCATCGAACATATGATTGCTCAAAGAGTAGTTCCGCAGCCAACGAACACCATAGCGGGCACCCACCAGCGTCTGATATCGGCGGTAAGAAAACTCCGTGGCCTTCATGAACTGCTCCATGAATAGCGGAGTCTGTTTCCCTGGATCGAACACATCGAAGGGGAACCACTGGCCACCGGCCACATTGGAGGTGGTATTGGGAGGCAGGTCGCTCGCGTAAATCGTGACGCGCAGGCCACGTTCCTGTAGCAATCGCGCAGTGGCCAAGCCCACTGCGCCGCATCCCAGGACCGCAACGGACCCCGGACGTTCGGTTGGCAACAAAGCCGTCGCCAACTGCGACGTACCCCACGAGAGAGTGATACCAGCACCACCGTGTCCGTAGTTGTGGATGATCAGCTTTTCCCCGAGCTTCTCCCCGCGAACGACGAATCCCGATGGTCTGAACGGCCTCAGCCCGACTACGGTTCTGATTTCTCGGTCCGGTGAAAGCAGTACCGGCGCAAGGCGGCAGCCATTCCCGTAGTGTAAGACAGAAGTTCGACTTGGTCTGCGATAACAACCAGAGAACATACCGGCCGTCGCAGCGAATGCCATGCTTCGAACAAATCCTCGTCGATCCATCCTGCTCCTCGAAACAGATGTTGGATATCAGCCCAGGAAGCAAATGCTGTCGAGCACTTCAAACTTGCATGATCAGCATCTGCGTTCAAAATGCTTAAATCTCAACCTATTTCAATATGGCAGCGATGCATTATGCCTCAGAAGCAGTCGGACTGCGATCGTCAACTTGTATATTCCCCGGTTAGCGGACAAGCCGTGCATGGGGCAACCTTGGTGTTCGCGCTTCGTCGCCGCGCAGCGGACGCAGCAAATTCTGGACGAGTGGTCGGCAACTCTTCCATAGTCGAAGCCCCAGCTCAAAGCTGGGGCTCGATGCCGATTCGGTCATTCACTGCGGATTGAATTCGCTGTTTGCAGCCAAGATAGCGTTCTGTGGTTTGAACTGAGAGGTGTCCCAAAAGAAATTGGATCTGTTCTAATTCTCCGCCCGAAGCGTGACAGAGCCGAGCGCATGTGCGGCGGAGATCGTGAGGCGCCAGTTTATCGAGACCGATGGCCTTGGAAGACTTCTTCACGATGTGCCACACCGATTTTTCCGTCATGCCGTCTCCCCATGTCTTCCCAGCCTTGTTGACCCGGCGGAACAATTTCCCTCGATCAATAGCGGCTGCATTTAACCACTCTTGCAACTCGCATTTCACCCAGCCAGGGACAGGAACTGTGCGCACATGTCCGGCCTTGCCCACTAAATCGACTATGGCCCAATGATCTTCTCGCTGCTGGAGATGATCCAATGTCAAAGTCACGGCTTCATGCCTTCTCAAGCCGCAGGTGAGGAGCAGAGCCAACAGTGCGCGGTCACGCTTGCCTTTTAACTTCAGCTTGTCAGGTGCTTGCCAGAGTCTTTGGCCTTGTTCTGCGGTTAGCCAGTTACCGAGAGGCACACCGAGTTTCTTTACGCCCTTGACGCGGCGGATGCCAGCTGCCAAATCGGCACTGAGCAGACCGCAGTCGGCCGCCTCATAGGCAAGGCGCCGCACCGCACCCAGGCGTAGGTTGATCGTACCCGGCGCTAGCTGGCGAGATTCAAGGTGTGAACGGTAACGAAGCACCACGATTCGATTGAAAGCGAGCCGGGGCTCCGAACAATACCAGTCAACGAACTCGTCGATGGCGTGCCGATAGCCTCTTTGTGCGTCTTGGCTTGTCAGACTGTTCAAGACCGCGGCTTTTGCATGCTCCAAGTCAGGTAGGCGCAGGACAGATTTGGTCGTGGTGTGTCTTGTGCTTCGGTGCGACTTCCGTTTCATGATCGATGGCCTCCTCGCCACCGATCAATCCTCAAACCGGCATCCTCAAACCGGCATCGCACCTCCAATTTCAGAGTGGCTCGTCATCCGCCCGCCCATCGTTTTCCAATTTCTTCCCTTGTCAGCTCTTTCACCTGCTGGAC
>QHXE01000575.1 GCA_003222835.1 Acidobacteriota bacterium
AGTTCAATGTAGGAAGCAGAGTTTTGGAAATTTTGAGGATAGATAGATGGCAGAACAGAGACTATGCGTCAATACTGAATCGTACAAGACTCCTTCGACTCCAGCGTCCAGCACAATGCGGCCGAAAATTTGCGGGGATGCCGGCACGTCGTAGCCCATTGGCCATTCGCGCCACTTGGGGGACTGGAGCTCTTTTACTAGTTGGTTGGTGCCTCTAACAATTTTTACCGGGAACAACCCTACCCTTCTGGCTTTCGTGATCAATTTACTCGATAGCTTGAAGCCCTTTATCAGGTTTACGAAACCCGCCAAGTTCTTCGAGTCGCGTATATCCAGTACGGATTCCAGTTTTCCACTCACTGATACAACCGTGACGGATATTGATTTTGTAAGAGCCAACTCTTCAGGAGTCAGGGAGTCCACAGGTCCATCTCGCCCGAGGAGTTCGGCAAGGGCAGTCTTTTTATCGGAAGCCAAGTACAGAGCCGGGAACACCGGAAAACGAGACGGGTCAATTGCACCGATATTGAACCGACCCCCTGGGTCCACGAGACTTCCCTTGGTGCTTAGCGGCGCAAGGCTGTACTTGTACTTTACTGCGCGTTGCCACGATGAAAACTCAAACGGTGCTGCCACTTCGCGCAGGGAACTCTTTAATAAGTCGTAGATCTGATTCCTGAGGTACGCAAGTTCGGAGTAAAACTCCCAGTGGAATTGCGCCTTCTGTTCAAAGAGTTCTTTGGACTTCGGAATGTCAGCAATTAGGCCGTAGTCGAGGACCTCGTCGTCCGGGGCGTTCATGGGTTTGTAGGGAGTTCATTCTCGCCCAGAGCATTCAAGATAAATTGGTAGAGCTTTTTGAAGCGACCAACCCGTATCATGTCTCGTGGCGCGATATTTCCCAAGAGGGGATTCGGAGTTTTAAACCATAGAACCGTCTTATGTTCGTTTTTGAAATACTGCGCAACGAGAGAGAGGGCGACCGCCCATTCTCGGACACGTTCCTCCAGTTCCTTTGGAATCTTTTGATCGTATCGAACTGACTGTATGGAAATTTGGGACGCTTTGGCTACATCTCTTTTCTTAAAATCCAAGAGCTTTACTACCCTTTGATAGTCAGTATCCCCGCCTGGAAACAACAGTAGTGGGTCATCTTTGGGTACAGTGTCAAACAGCGCGGCTCTATTCACCAGCATACTCCTTCCACAGTTCGCCCATTATTTCCCCACGATTTTACCACGCTTAAGAATTAAAGGAAAGGTGCATAATAGCTGTCCCAATCGGTCAATTTCGTCTTGGTGGTTTCTGCGTTGCCCATGCGGTGCATGCCCCACGCGGTGAGCGTGGCAGAGCATTTCGATGTGTCTCTGAGAAAGAAAGGCGTCTCTTCCCGCGCGGAGGCATTCAACGTGGAAGTAAACACATGGCCCGCCAAAGGAACAATATTGGTCGTACGAGTGCGAGAAGTAGGCTTTTTGATTGGCAAGAAACTGAGCGGTATTCATTTGACTATCGATGTTGTCTTGGGCGATCTAACGACGCCGGCGTCAGCCGGGTGCCCAGTGCTCGCCCTCACACCCATTCGCTAACAGTCTCGGGCAGCGTCGTCGGTGAACGGCTGCAGTCGCGCTGTATCAAGACCAGGTATGGCGAATGCAGAGCGGTGCATGAACCTAAACACGTCTTCCCAGAGTAGAATCCCAAACCGCTCTCGCAAGTGCGTCTGAAGTGATTTTGGATGGGCCCGTGAACGAGCACCAGGTTGGGATACTTGCCCTGGAGCCTTCGGACTGCTCGGGGACCTCGATGCGAAGAACCGTTGTCGACGATCCAGAAAACCCTTCGCGCCCGGCGATAGGGATGCTGTTGCATGACTTGATCGACCAGGCGATCAAAGGGGGCGATTCCGGTTTTGGCTTCGCAGCGACCGAAGAGTTTGGCTTGGTGGACGTCCAGGGCGCCAGATAGGCCCAAGCTCCCAGCCGCTCGTATTCATGCTCGACTTTCATCGGCTGACCGGGTTGTGCCGGTAAAGAGGCCGCCTTTCGGCAGCGCGCCTGAATACTGGTTTTCTCGTCGGCCGAGAGAACGAACTCGTCCGTAGCAAGTTTACGGCCCTTCCAGAGGCGTTGGTACAAATCCAGGATGCGTCCGGCCTTGGTTTCAAAATCCGGGTCTCGCGGAAAGATCCAGCAGCGCTGCTGCCAAGGACGGATGGCGTCCTCGTTCAGCCATCGCCAGATGGTGGTGTCACTGAGGGAGGCCGTCTACCCACAGGCACGGACATGGGAGCCGAGTTCGGCCACACTCCAGCGAGAAAGCGGCTCGCCCACGTGAGCGGGGAATTCACAGGCGATGGCTTTAACGCGCACGACCAGCTCTGGGGGGAAAAACCCGGGGTCGGCCGGGGCGGGGAAAGTCTTCCAGGCCTCCCAGTCGTTTTTCGAAGAACCGTTTTCGCCAGCGGCTGACGATCTCGCGGCGCGTACTGAGGCTGTTGGCGATGTCGTCATTCGCAAGGCCCTGCGCAGCGAGGAGGATCATCTTGGCCCGCGCCACAACAAAATATGGTAACGTATATTTATTGGCGCGTCGTTCCAGCTCCTCTCGCTCCTGTTTGGTAAGGACGATCCTGAACGGGCTTTTTCTTGGCAACTTAGTGCCCTCCCAAAGCAAGCATAGCAGGGAGGGGGCACAAACGGAAAATAATACGTTATCGTATTTATTAAAAAGAGCACTTAGGTTCGTTTGGATTAAAAGCGATTCGTAATCGGCAGGTCGCGAGTTCAACTCTCGCCCTCGGCTCCAAGACTCTAAGAAAACAAACGAGTTCCTGAAGCCAGTGACCTACGCTGAGCTAATCGGCAGGTCGCGAGTTCAACTCTCGCCCTCGGCTCCAAGACTCTAAGAAAACAAACGAGTTCCTGAAGCCAGTGACCTACGCTGAGCTAATCGGCAGGTCGCGAGTTCAACTCTCGCCCTCGGCTCCAAAAACTCTAAGAAAACAAACGAGTTCCT
>QHXE01000576.1 GCA_003222835.1 Acidobacteriota bacterium
CGTTTGCTGGTTTGTCTCGGGTTACATCTACAGTTTTTTGGAGCGGCCGGTGCTGCGCGCGCTGGCTGAGGCGCAGCAGCAGCGCAAAGTAACTATTGCCGGCCGGAATGGAGAACTCTCGGTGCTGCCGCTGAGTTCGCTGAAACAAAACGACCAGGTTCGCTTCGTCTTTCCGGAAGGTACGCGGCTCGGCCAGACATCGATTCCAGCCGGCGCTTCCGTTATGGCTCGCGTAGACAGGGATGCCCAGGGAAATCTCGGTCTCTTCACCGATGAAGCTCTATCCGCCGGGAATGACATCGTGCCGAAAGACGTGAAGTTGCCTGTCGATTTGAGCAAGGGATACGACAAGCTGCCCGACCCCAACGACAAACTGGTCGTAACCACGGCCATCGAGCCTTTCACGCTTTATGTCAAAGTCTCGCTGTATGCGGCGATTGGATTATCCGTGCCGTTTCTGCTTTGGCAGATTTGGGCCTTCGTCTCTCCCGGGCTTTATCCGCACGAGCGGAAATACGTGACGCCGTTCATAGCGCTTTCCACCATCTTCTTCGTGCTTGGGGCAGCGTGTGCTTACTACCTTATCTTTCCGCCCGCAGCTAAATACCTGCTCGGATTGGGCCAGGATTTTCGCCTGCTGCTGAAGGCCGATGACTATTTCGATTTCATCATTCTGCTGATGCTCGGCATGGGACTCGTGTTCCAAATGCCCGCGATCACTTACGTGCTGGCACGCATTGGCCTGGTTACGGCAGGATGGATGTTGCGAGTCTGGCGGGTCGCGGTAATCGTCATTCTAATCGTCGCCGCGGTTTTGTCGCCGACCAACGACGTGCCTAACATGCTGCTATTTGCCGCTCCGATGTTTGCCCTCTATGCCATCTCGATCGTGGTGGCGTGGATTTGCGGCCGCGCGCGGCAAACTGGGTAGATCAGCCACGAAGAGGCACAAAAGGCACAAATAGTTGGAGCGAGATAAAGAGATGGAACGAGATAACGGACTGATCGAGAAGTTGCTCAGAACTGACGATCAGTCCGAGGACATTAATAAGCTTTGCGACATCGTTCGCGAAACCAGCTTCCAAATCCACAAGTTCCTACGTAGCGGGCATCTTGAAAAGATTTATGAAAACGCGCTTACCCACCGATTGACGAAGATGGGTATTCCGGTGATCCAACAGCACGAGTTAGGCGTTTTTGATGAAGACGGCACTTCTTTAGGCCGTCTTTGCG
>QHXE01000061.1 GCA_003222835.1 Acidobacteriota bacterium
ATAATTGTCGACTCTCTACCCCTTTGCTAAAGACACATCGCGCCTTTGCCAGAGGAAAAACTAAGATTCCGCTTGTTACAACAAGGTTGTAGTACACAATAGGGAATTATTAACGCTTTGGCAACTAGCCCCACCTTGCCGCCCATCGATCTGCTCGCTAGAATAGCAGGTTCTGCGCCACACCAGACTCGTCTCCGTGTGGCCGTGTTTCGTCTTCAAGCGCCATGGGAATTGATCGAATCAGCGTTCGGGGTGCCCGCCAGCATAACCTCAAAAATATCGATGTCGATATTCCGCGTGACAAACTGACAGTGATTACAGGGCTTTCGGGCTCGGGTAAATCGTCCCTGGCTTTCGATACGATTTACGCTGAGGGCCAGCGGCGCTACGTCGAATCGCTGTCGGCTTACGCTCGCCAGTTTCTCGATCAGCTTGAAAAACCGGATGTCGATTCGGTCGAAGGATTGTCTCCAGCCATATCGATCGAACAAAAAACCGTCGCGCGCAGTCCGCGATCGACGATAGGCACAGTTACCGAGATTTACGATTATCTACGATTGCTCTTTTCATCGATCGGACTGCCGCATTGCCCGCAATGTGGCGCGGCGATTACCCGACAAAGCGTCGATCAGATTCTGCAAAACGTTCTGGTGTTGCCCGAAGGCGAGCGGGTCATGATCCTGGCGCCGATTGTCCGCGGGCGCAAAGGCGAGTTCAAAAAAGAGATCGCAAAGCTGGCGCGTGACGGGTTCATTCGGGCGCGCATCGATGGCGAACTGCGCTCCCTTGATGAGGAGATTCGTCTCGACAAACGGCGCAATCACTCGATCGAAGCGGTCGTCGACCGTTTGCTAATCAAACCAGGCATCAATGAGCGTCTCGGAGAATCGATTCGTACGGCGTTAAAGCTAACGAATGGGGCCGTGCTCGTTTCTGTGATCGACGGTGAAGAGAAGATGTACTCGGAAAGAATGGCGTGCGTCAACTGCGGGATTAACGTGCCGCCTCTGGAACCGCGCTCGTTTTCGTTCAATTCAGCTTATGGCGCGTGTCGTCATTGCCACGGACTGGGAACTGTGATCGAAGTCGATCCGGCCAAGCTGATCACGAACGAAAATGAGAGTCCCGAGCAAATAGCTTTTCTTGGACAGGCGGACAAAGCCGGATCGGCTTATTTGCGTAGCGCATTATTGGCCGTCGTCAATCATTTCAAAATCGATCCGAGCACTAACTTCGGCAAGTTGCCCAAGGAAGTTCGCGAGGCTTTCTTCAAAGGTCTTTCGCCGCAACTGAAATTCCGCCAGGGTCTGTATACCTACAAGAGTTATTGGAAAGGCGCCTTGCCATGGCTGCGCGAGCGTCTGGACAATCCCCCCTCCGAAAGAATCAGAGTTGCACTGGAAGAGATGGTTTCGCCCGTTGTGTGCAGCGAATGCGGCGGCCGTCGTTTGCGCACGGATTCGCTTGCGGTGCGCGTGGGCGGGCGCGGGATTGCCGATTACACCTCGATGACGATCGAAGATGCGATTAGGGCCTTCGATCAAGTCAAGCTCAGCGAGCGCGAAGGGCAGATTGCCGGACTCATTTTGCGGGAGATCAAAGCCCGGCTGCGATTTTTGGAAACGGTAGGACTTGGATACCTGACGCTCGATCGGCCTTCGGCGACGTTGTCGGGTGGTGAAGGGCAGAGAATTCGTCTGGCTACTCAGATTGGATCGCAACTTCGCGGAGTGCTTTACGTGCTCGATGAGCCATCGATTGGACTCCATCCGCGCGACAACCGGCGTCTGCTCGATACACTTTCGGCGCTGCGCGATCTTGGCAACACCGTATTGGTCGTTGAGCACGACGAAGAAACGATTCGCCGGGCCGATTACGTGGTCGATCTCGGACCTGGCGCCGGCACGCACGGAGGCGCGGTGGTGGCCGTGGGAACGCCGAGCGACGTCGCTAACGATCCTGAGTCGATCACCGGGCTCTACATTCGGGGCGAGCGTAAGATACCGGTTCCTGCGGAGCGCCGTTCACCTAATGGCAAGGCAATCACGATTCGTCGCGCGCGTCATCACAATTTGAAAGAGATCGATGTGGCTTTCCCGCTGGGCTTGCTGACGGTAGTGACCGGCGTTTCAGGTTCAGGTAAATCGACGCTGGTGGCCGACATACTCTTTCGCGCGCTGGCGCGAAACCTTTACGATTCTCGGGCTGAGCCCGGCGCGCACGACACTATCGAAGGCCTCGAACACATCGATAAAGTTATCGAAATCGATCAGTCTGCAATCGGTCGCACGCCGCGATCGAATCCAGCGACTTATACCGGATTATTCACACCGATTCGCGAACTCTATGCAATGCTGCCGGAATCGCGCGAGCGCGGATACCGGCCCGGCCGTTTTTCATTCAATGTGAAGGGCGGCCGCTGTGAAGCCTGCGAAGGCGAGGGAATGAAACGCATTGAGATGAATTTTCTTCCCGATGTTTACGTGCTGTGCGATGTTTGTCGCGGGGCTCGCTACAACCGCGAGACCCTCGCCGTCAGGTATAAAGGGAAGTCGATCGCCGACCTGTTGGACACCACGGTTGAAGAGGCCTTGCCGCTGCTGGAAAATATTCCCCAGATAAAACAGAAGTTGCAGACCCTGCTTGATGTAGGGCTCGGCTACATCAAGCTGGGCCAGGCGGCGACGACATTGTCAGGCGGCGAAGCCCAGCGCATCAAGCTGGCGAAAGAGCTCTCGAAGCGGGCGACGGGGCGCACGATCTACATTCTCGACGAGCCAACCACCGGACTTCACTTCGCGGACGTGGACAAGCTGCTTGACGTGCTTCAGCGTCTGGTCAGTCTGGGGAACACCGTGATCGTGATCGAACATAATCTCGATGTGATCAAGAGCGCGGATTTTATCATCGATCTTGGGCCCGAAGGCGGAGCGAACGGCGGCCGCTTAGTCGCCACCGGCACGCCCGAAGAAGTCGCCGCCGTGCGCCGTTCGCACACCGGACAAGTGCTGAAGCCGCTACTGAATGGGAACGCAAGAAGGAACGGTGGTAGGAAGATTCGAGAATCTACTTTCACTAGTTCTCATGAAGAATCGAAGAAGACTGCGTGATATACTTGCCTCATGGATCCGAATATCGAAAACGCAAGGGTTGACCGAACCGCATTCAAAGTCTTCTCGTCATTCGAAGAAGCAGAGGCCGACGACCGAGAATATTGGCACTCGCGCTCTCCCCAGGAACGGGTGCGCCAAATCGAGTTTCTGCGCCGGTTAAACTATGGATCTCGAGCTACCGAACGACTTCAAAGAGTTCTTGAAATTACTACGCGCGCACGGCGTTAAGTACCTCCTGATTGGCGGCTACGCAGTCGGAATCCATGGCTACGTGCGGGCTACCAATGATATTGATTTTTGGATTGCAATGAGTCCCGATAACGCAAATCGCGTCGTAGGACTTCTCAAAGACTTCGGATTTGACGTTCCCGAATTGTCGAGAGACTTATTTCTTGAGCGAGATCAAATTGTGCGGATGGGAGTTGAGCCCGTGCGCATTGAAGTTATGACCACAATATCCGGAGTTGAGTTCGACGACTGTTATCCCGAAAGGGTCGAGACGACGCTGGACGATTTGCCTGTGAGTGTAATCAATTTGCGCGATTTAAGAATCAACAAAGAGGCCAGCGGGCGACTGAAAGATCTCGCCGATCTGGAGAACTTGCCGAAGGCCCAGTCATGACGGATCGGATCGCATCCATCGTCAGTGGCAGTCTCGAAGTAAAGCGGCGTTTTTTTGAGACACACGCTGATGAAGTTATCAAGGCAGCTGCCCTGATCGCCGAGGCGTTTAAGGCCAACGGAAGACTATTGATCTTCGGTAATGGCGGTTCAGCAGCCGATGCCCAGCATATTGCGGGCGAATTAGTTAATCGGTTTCTTCAGACGCGTCGTGGGTTACCGGCGATTGCGCTGACAACCGATGGCGGCGCGCTGACTTGCATTGCCAACGACACCGGATTTGAAAATGTTTTTGCCAGACAGATCGAGGCGCTGGGAACGAAAGGTGATGTATGTGTTGCCATTTCTACTTCGGGAGCGTCGCCAAATATCGTGCGCGCTTGCGAGCAAGCGCGAGAGCAGGGAATCAAAGCTATCGGTTTGCTTGGCTGCGACGGTGGCCGCGTAGCTGCGCTTTGCGATCTGGCGTTGATTGTTCCGAGCAACGATACCCAACGAATTCAGGAAACGCATAACTTAGTCGGTCACGTATTGTGTGAATTGATCGAGTCAGAGATGTTCCCGTTACAGAACCGGGAGCGGTAGCGACCGGCCCCGTTTGTGATTTCTGAGTTGCCGCTATGATCCGCTCGCTACCGCTCGGGGTTCTGACACGCAGCGATAGCGAGCGGCTAAGAGCCGGCAGGGATGCCGGCGTACCGGATGCAGGATGCGTGCGCTCCAGCATGTCCATTTACGAAAACCTTCAGCCGATCAGTCTCGACGAAGTCAGTACCTATCCGCTTTCATCGCGGCCCAGCAAAGTTACTGTCAAAGACTTCGCAAGCCCTATCGCTGAGAAATCTTCCCTGCGCGATTATCTCGCTGCGCTGCCGAACATTCTTGCGGTGCAGAGCATCCGGGATCTCGCCGTTCGCATGCGGCGTGCGCGTGAATTGAGCAAGCCAATCATCTGGGGCATCGGTGGCCATGTGATCAAAACTGGCCTGGGACCGATTATGATCGATTTGATGAACCGAGGATTTGTCACCGCGATCGCCGGCAATGGTTCCGTACTGGTTCACGATACCGAGATTGCGATGGCGGGTTCGACTTCCGAAGATGTCGATGCCACGTTGGGCGTCGGGTCATTCGGTGGCGCTGAAGAAACCGGAAGACTGCTTAACGATGCGGCCCGGCACGGCGCGCGCAATGCGATTGGATTAGGCGAATCGCTGAGTCGTGCTCTGCTGGAATTGAAGCCTCAGTACGAAAATCTTTCGGTGCTCTGTGCGGCGTACAAAGCGCGAATTCCTTGTACCGCCTTCATCACCATTGGCGGCGACATCGCTCACTTTCATCCGAACGCTGACGGCGCAGCGCTGGGAGCGACATCGCACACAGACTTTCGTTTGCTGGCTGAAATCGTTCGACGCATGAATGACGGCGGCGTCTACCTCAATGTCGGTTCAGCCGTGACCTTGCCCGAAGTGTTTTTGAAGTGCGTGACGCTGATCCGAAATCTCGGGTTTCAACTCAATGACATCACCACGGCGAACTTCGATTTCATTCAATCGTATCGGCCGCTGACCAACGTTGTGCGGCGGCCCACGGCTGACGGCGCCGGTCGCGGTTATGCGATCACCGGTCATCATGAGTTGACTATTCCATTGCTGGCAGCTGAACTCATCTGTGGAGCAGGAGCGGAATAACTTCGCTCAGCAACTTCATGCCCGCGATTACTAAAACTACCGACAGCCAACGCCTGATTCCGCCAACCGGCAAGCGCCGTGTGCCTAACTCAGTTCCTATCCATCCGCCGACGAGGACTGCGGGCGCCCAGACAAAGGCTTCGTGCGGCAATGTCTTGAGTGCCGCCAAGTGATTGAATAAACCGTGTCCCAGCAAACCCGCGATCGAGTTTACGAGAATAAACGTGACGGAAACTCCGGAAGTCTCTTTAGTTTTGGCCCAGCCCTTGAGGAGTAAAAGCGGACTCAGAAATATCCCGCCGCCGACTCCGGTCAGTCCGGAAAGGAAACCGATTCCAGCGCCCAGTATCAGCGCAAGTCCAATAGGAACCAGTTCCGTCTCTTGGGTATCGGCACGCCGCGCGCTGAAGAACAACCGCACTGCGCTGTAAAGCAGCACCGCGCCCACGAGCCCTTTGTACACGGACGCGGGCAAGGGCAACCAGCCACCGAGAAATGACGCGGGTATGGAAGCGACGGCGAAAGGCCAGAACGTTCGCCATGAAAAGAAGCCCGCGCGCAGAAATCTGATCGTACCCACGGTCGCGACAATAATGTTAAGGGTGAGTGCGGTGGGCCTCATCAATGCGGGCGGCGTATTGAACAGCGCCATCGCCGCCAAATACCCTGAAGCGCCGGCGTGACCCACGGTCGAGTACAAGAGCGCCACTGCAAACATCAGGAGCGCGATAATTGCAATCGTAGTAGCGTCCAATGCTTTGTTGAAATACTGAAATAGGAGGTACGCCCCGATGAGAACACACGGCGCAGCAAAGGCGCAACCGCGGTCACCAACGAAGCGGTTTCTTGTTCTCTCTCCCTTTGGGAGAGGGCCAGGTGAGGGCGCGAAGGGTAGATATAAAAAGAAGCGAGGATGTGGTCGCCGTGCTCGCTAACCCCTCACCCCAACCCTCTCCCGGGAGAGGGCGATTGGCAAAGGAGACTTAAACTTTGACGACTACAAACTCTTGGCACACTGGCGCAACCTCCACGCTTTTGCTGTGAGTCGCGGCGAGTTATAATTTCATTCCCCCTTTCATCCGAATCCTGATCGTAGAAGTCGAGGCATGGAAGCGACCAAGCTAAATTACTTTAGGAAGCGTTTGCTGGCTGAATTGCGCCAGCATGCGCGCCAGATTGGGGAAGATCAGGCTGCTGCGATTGACGCTGCGAATGACGGCGCGAAAGAGAGCGCCGATCTCTCGTTGCGTGACGTGATCGGAGAAATTGCCTTAAGACTGGGTGAGCGCGAATCACAAATGGTGGCCGATATCGATCAGGCCCTGATGCGGATTGAAGAAGGCTCGTATGGACAATGCGTGCGCTGTAGCAAACCGATTGATGAGCGTCGGCTCGAAGCCCTGCCCACAGCTCGCTATGACGCTATATGTCAGGCGGCGATTGAAGAAGCGAACGGAAGAACCGCGCGGCCCACTTTGTGACCGGCTCGGAGTCAAGCTTTAGGTTGTGAGTGGGAAAACATAATCCTAAAGGTTGAACTCTGAGACTCCTGTCTCATGACCAACTACCTGAATCTGCCTATTGGGAAAAGCGCACCCGATGAAGTCAACGCGGTGATCGAGATTCCTCGCGGGCAAACCAACAAGTACGAATACGATAAGGAGCTTAACGTATTTCGGCTCGACCGCAATTTGTATTCGCCGGTTCACTATCCCGGTGACTACGGCTTCATCCCGAGCACACTTAGCGACGATGGAGATCCGCTCGACGTGCTGGTACTGGTTGACGCCCCCAGCTTTACCGGTTGCGTGATGATCGTGCGCCCAATCGGCATGTTACGGATGGTGGATCAGGGAAGGGAAGACGAAAAGATTCTCGGTGTAGGCACGAACAATCCCATTTACAAAGACGTGCGCGATTATGACGAGCTATACCCACACGTCACGCTGGAGATCGAACACTTCTTCACGATTTATAAAGAGTTGGAGGCCAAGACGACGCGCATCGCTGGTTGGCAGGATGCGGAGCATGCCCGTAACGTAATTAGCGCGAGCCAGGAGCGTTTTGCGAAGAAGCAGACTCCGCCTTAGGGGCTCTTCCGGATCCGATCGTTTTTCGATAGTCCGCTCCCTCAATAACAACAGTCTTGCACATTTCATAGAGCCTTGAACGCAGTGCCGACCCGATCCTATCTTCAAGAACTTCGCCGCTCAGAAGTTTCTTAATCTGCTTCTCAACAATTTCAATCTGAGGAGCTGAGTTGGTTCGGCTGTTCCTGTGTCGCTCCAGAATCGCTTTTAATTCGGAGACGCGGGTGTCGACTTGTAGATCGTCGAGATAGTTGGTCGTAAAAATGGTGAGTCTCTTGTCATTATAGCGAGTGTTAATTATTTGCATCATTGTGTCGCGAACCCAATCAGTAGGTTTGGAGGATCCAAGCTCGTCGAGAACCAGCACATCGGCTTGAAATACCGGTTCCAGAACCTTTAGCTCTGAAGTCTGCGAAACAGGATTATAAGAATCTTGGATCTTTTTCAGGAGGGCACCAAATTGATAGAACAAACCACGGACCTGATAAGTATTAATTAACTCCGTTAAAATCGCTGCTGCTAAGTGAGTTTTACCGACGCCAACGTCACCAACGAGTAGCAAACCTCGTCCCTCAAGCTCAAGATAGCTCTCGAAGACGATTTGGGCTTCCCTCTTCGCTATCCATTTTGATGTTGCCTCTTTTGAATCTCCAACCGGAACATCATAGTTAGCAAGCGTGCAATGCTGGGCGATAATCAGGCGATTGACAGCGGCAGCGGCGCGCGCCAACGCCGGGCACCACTTCCATGCCAGTACCAAAGCAATAAGGACACGCTCCTTCACTCCCCGTATCCGGCGCGGAATCACGATCTTGGTTTACAGTTGAATCCGCGTTGGGCGGCGAATTCCCGACCACGTGAAAACGATTTTGCTTTGCCTTCAAAGAGGTCATTTTTAATTGCAACGCAGGATTATATCATTCGAGGGCCATGCAGAATGAAGAATGACCGTTCGATTCTTGTTTTATGATCGATCTGTTGAGACTATTTCGATCGAACAGGTTCTAGCCCTCCGCTCGACGTTCTCTTAGCAACCGAACGTGAAAAGCAGCCATCTGAGAAAACGGGGTTATTCGGCTAGTGCCGCGAGCGTCGCGCAAAGTCGCGGACAGCCTCGCGAGAGGTTGCGAGAAAAGCGGCACAGTAATAACACTCGATACCTCCTGTGATTTACCGCTCGGCGTCGAAGATCCGTCGAGCGGTTTTTTTTAATTCCTCATCCCACTGGTAAACATCGTCCACGGACGCGATTTCATGTCGCGCATTAGATCGTTCGTCCAACCGTAATCAGGATGTGCCTTCAGGAAAGTTGAGGCGATGAAATCCTCGCCGCAAGGGTGTCCCATTGCGGCCCAGATTTGCATCTTCTCGGCCATTTGGCTGTCAACGGCTTTCGCCTGCACGGTGCCGCCGGGAAAGAACTTGCCCCAGTCCCATTCCGGAATGCCGCGTGGTGATCGATCGACACAACCACAAAGGCTCCGCTCGTTTGGCCCAGACTTCTGCTCGAAGGAGTCGTAGGTGTCGCCCTCCATTTGTTTCACGGTCTCAACATCGATCAGCGACTTGGATTTCTCTACGAGTTGTTCCCAACGTTGCTTTCTCGCCAGTGGCGAACCCTGACGGTTGTTAAAGTCAAAGTCAGTTTCCGACTTGGCCAATTTCGGATCGACGGGAAAGTTTGAGCCGACGAAATAGCCATCCTTCGTTCTACGTACGCTGTGCTCTTTGAGTCCAAGTTCGAAGAGGGCAATCTCACCCGTCTTGTTGTCGCCCAGTAGCCAGTCGTTGGCGTAGCCGCCGTTGTTGCCGTCCAACATGATTCGCACATAGTCGTCGATGGAGTTGCTGTATTGTAGCGCTTTGCGGGCGCGATAAAACTCCGGCGAACCGGCCGGATCGAACAGGGTGAAACCGGTAATCGTGGTTTCGGTGATCATGATGCCGGCAGCGTTGATCCCGAAATCATCGTCGCTGGTAATCACACCCGGCAAGCCGTCCATCAGGATGCGATAGCCGCGCGCCGGCTTGATATCGAAGATAATGTTCCATCGCTCGCCGACGATATAATTGGTCCAGGTATTATGGCCCATCACGATGCGATGATCTTTCGTATAGCTACCGGTCGCGACCATAGCGCTGCAATTACCCGGTGCGTGCGTCGTCGGCAGGCGGCCCTGTTTTTTCTCCAGCCACGGTAGATAATAGTAAGGAAGCTCTTCCAGCGCGTTCAGGGCGACAATGTCCCAGCGGTCGGCCTTCACGCCCGCATCGTTCAATCCTTTGACGATGCCGTCAAGCTCGCGCTGAAATTCGGAATCGATCTTCGACCAGAGAATTTCTTGCGAAGCCTTCCGATAGAATTCCCAATCGCGCTTACTTTCGTGCTGCAGAAACGGCTTGACCACTCGCAAAAGGTCTTCGATCTCTTTGGCCAGGAGCTTGCCATGCTGATAACCGATTTGTTCGGGTGAGCCCTGAAGGTGGACATAAATCCAGCCGTTACGCTCGAACCTATAGCTGCCGTTCAGGCGATCGTCTTCAGAAATTGTCGGTTTCCATTGGACGAAGCGAAAACCGCTCAATGAAAGGATTGCGACGGCGAGTGTCAGCGTGCTCAAGAGTTTCAGTTTCATGATTGAATATCCTCAGCCTTTGAGAATGGGTTTTGAGACTTCAAGCCACGAGAATGTACTCAACCGGAGCAAATCCAAGGATTGAACTCTCAACACCTGATTTCCGAGTTTCTCATTTTATTCATCTTGATGTTAAAGTACAGAGTTTGTTTTGGCTCTCGATCTTTCATCCGCGTTAACCGTGAAGCAAATCATCGCCACAGACCACGCGCCTGGTGCTATTGGCCCATATTCACAAGCCGTTCGCGCGGGCAACCTGGTGTTTGCGTCGGGACAGATTCCGATCGATCCGGCTACCGGTGAATTCGTTGTTGGTGGAGTCGCCGAGCAAACTGAACAGGTGCTGCGCAATTTGGCTGCCGTGTTTGAAGCCGCGGGTGTCGGATTGAATCAGGTTGTTAAGACGACGGTTTTCCTGGTGGACATGGAAGACTTTACCGCGATGAATGAAGTTTATGGGCGGTTCTTTGGCGAGCAGCCCCCGGCACGCGCCACGGTGCAGGCGGCGCGATTGCCGCGTGATGCGAAGGTAGAGATTGAGGCGATAGCCGTGTCAGAAGCGGGAGCGAGCGGATTCTAGAAGCATGGCCTGGACGATAAAGGTCCTGTCGCTATCGCTCGGGGTTCATGAAAAGTTCAAGCCGCTTTCGCTATTTTTCCGGCTTTGATACAGCTCGTGCAAATCTTCATGCGGCGTACACCGCCTTGCGGCAACTGAACGCGGATTGACTGTAAATTAGGATTGAAAACACGTGGCGTCCGATTGTTGGCGTGCGAGACATTGTTGCCAAACTGCGGGCCTTTGCCACAAACTTCACAACGCTTAGCCATGATTGCTGATACGCTCCTGTCGATTAACGCGCGACGCCACGGTGTGGATCGGCGGAGGTCATTGAAACGAAAACCATAACAAACAGAGTGAGGAGCGGTCAAGGAAGCTTCTCAACAATTTAAGGAGCAAGAAACCAACGTGCAAACAAAACACCTACGATTCTTCGGGCTGATCCTCTTAATGATCGGCGCGATGCTATTCGCGGCCTGTGGCTCTGGAACCGACTCCGGCCCAGCCAACACCGTGGCCGCTACGGTCAATGGCAAGAAGATCATGGTTGCCGAAGTCGAGCGGATGATCCAACAACAGACGCAGGGCAAACAGGCGCAGCTTTCCAGCCATGCCCTCGCGCAGGCGCGCCTCTCAGTGCTCGAAAACCTGATTCAGCGCGAGGTCCTTTTCCAGCGTGCGGAGCAGGAAAAGCTGCTGCCGACTGATGAAGAAATTACCAACGCGCTCAATAAGCAGAAGCAAGACAGCGGCATGACCGATGAAGAATTCGCGCGCCAGCTAAAAGAGCAAAACATGACCATGGAGGCGCTCCGAGAAGAATCGAAGAAGGATATTGCTATCTCGAAGCTTCAGGACAAATACGCCGGCAAAATTACCATCAGCGATCGCGAGGTTGAAGATTACTATACGGCGAACAAACAAGAGTTTATCCTTGGTAGAGGCGTCGAGTTGGCGGATATTGTCGTAGATCCTCAGGACAACGGCCTTCAGGATGACGCTAAGACTGAGGCGGAAGCCAAGCAGAAGATTGACGGCGTCTACCAGCAGCTTAAGACCGTGGGCACTGAAAGATTCGGCGACGTGGCGCTGGCGAAGAGCGAAGATCAAAGCCGACTCAAGGGTGGAGACATTGGATTTGCCTCTGAAGATGATCTGAAGCGAAATAATTTTCCGCCCGCTTTGATCGCTCGATTGTTTGCGATGCAACCAGGAGAATATTCGGAGCCGGTGCAGTTCAATGGCCGCTGGTACATCTTCAAACTGAAGCGAAAACAATTGGAAGTTGAGAATCGCACCTTGGAGAGCCCCGGCGTGCGCCAGCAGATCACGCTCGAGTTGACCGATCAGCGAAAGCAGATCCTAAACGCAGCCCTCCTTACTGTGGCGATGTCCGAAGCGAAGGTGGTTAACAATCTGGCCACGGAGATTTTGAATAACCCGAGTAACCTGGGCTTGCGTCCGGCTGGGCCGGAACCCTCGAAAGCTGCCGGCAGCCCAACGGTGACTCCGTCTTCGAGCACCTCGCCGGCCGCCAAAGCGAGTGCAACCCCCGCGAAGGCAGGGTCGCCCGGGAAGTAGTTATCTCAAACTTTTGCGATTCGACGGGTGCGAGCAAGAAGTACTTGAGTTCGCACCCGTTTTGATTTGCTGGGAGCGCGGAGGTCCCGTCCGCCAAGAGCTGGTAATAGCAAAAGTTGAGTTGATTTAATGGAAGTTCGGTCGAATAGTTTGAATTGACCGTGTGTTTGGCAACACGCTATGCGGGCGAGACGTCCGCGCTCCCAGTCTTATGTTGTTTCGGCTTACCGACGTTTACAAATCCTTTGGCTCGCAGGACGTTCTGCGCGGCACGTCTTTTCAGATCAATCCTGGCGAGCACGTCGGTTTGGTCGGACGCAATGGCGCGGGCAAAACGACGATTTTTCGCTTGGTAACCGAAGAAGAGACGCCCGATCGCGGTGAAGTCGCGCGTGCCCGTGGACTCAAGCTCGGACTGCTCGCGCAGCATGTCCACTTCGACCTGGGCTCGACCGTGCACGAGTCCGCGCTCGCAGCGTTTGGCCATCTGCAACAGCTCGAGCATGAGATGCATGAGCTGGAGCATCGCATGGCTGACCCGGGCGACGATCTGGAAAAGATTCTTTCTCGTTATAGCGATCTGCAACACGAGTTTGAGCGGGAAGGGGGCTTTGAATATTCCGCAAAAGCCGAAGCGATCCTGCAAGGTCTGGGTTTTGACCGCGAGGCCTGGCAGATGGAGACCGAAAAACTTTCCGGCGGACAGCAAAATCGTTTAGGACTCGCCCGTTTGCTGCTTTCGGAACCGGACGTGCTCTTGCTGGACGAGCCAACGAATCATCTCGATGTGAGCGCTGTCGAATGGCTGGAAGAATTTCTGCAAACGTACCCGTCGGCTTTTGTCATCATCAGCCACGATCGTTATTTCCTGGATCGGGCCTGTGCGCGAATCATTGAGATGGAACTCGGGCGCGCGACCAGTTACAAAGGGAACTATTCAGACTACCTTGTCGAACGTGAAGAGCGGCGCGAGATTCAACAGCGCGCTTATGACAATCAGCAACGACTAATCGCTAAGACTGAAGAATTCATCCGTCGCAATCTCGCCGGCCAGAAGACGAAACAGGCGAAGTCACGACGCACGATGCTACAACGTCTGGATCGCGTTCAAGCGGTGCGCGCCGAACAATCCTCCGGAGATTTTCGTTTGCAGGAAATCGAGCGCGCGGGTACGCACGTGCTGACCGTGGATGAAGCCACGATTGGGTACGGAGACCATCCTCTGGCGCGGGACATTTCGCTGATTCTCCGCCGCGGCGAATGCCTCGGAGTGATCGGTCCAAACGGATCGGGCAAGACGACCTTCTTGAAAACAATCCTCGGAATAATTCCGGCTTTGTCAGGCGACTTGCGATGGGGGGCCAAAGTTCAGATTGGTTATTATGCGCAACAACTCGAAGACCTCGACGATCGAAACGAGATCATCATGGAATTGCGGCGCGTTGCCCCTGCAAACGCTACTGCCGGCGAGCTGCGATCTTTTCTCGCAAAGTTTCTTTTCTCTGGCGACGATGTTTACAAACACGTGGGCGATCTTTCCGGCGGAGAGAAGGGAAGGCTCTCGCTGGCGAAGTTAATCTACTCGCGCGTCAATGTGCTGGTGCTCGACGAACCGACGAACCATCTTGACATTCCTTCCCGGGAAGCTTTGGAAGCAGCGCTCTCCGCCTATGAAGGAACAATCGTTACGATCAGCCACGACCGTTATTTCCTCGATCGCATGGCGACGCAGATTTTGGCTTTGGATGGCGAAGGCAACGCGGAGCACTACGACGGCGATTACACCGAGTATCACGATTGGAAATCTGCGCGAACAAAAGGCGCCGAAAACTCTATGCACTCCGCGGCGACGCATGGATCGAAGAGATCAGTAGCGAATAGTTCGAATAGACTAGTGTTATCTTCATCGACGGGTGAGATGTCATTTCCGCCCGCAGGAGCTCGCGGGACACGCCGTGGAAAGAAGAAAGCCGCACGATCCGGCTCGACCGACGGTTCACCTCGCGTCAAGATCATCAAAAAGGCGCGCGATCCTGAAACTATCGAAGCAGAGATATCAAGATTGGAAAGCCAGCTTTCTCAATTGTCGAACCAGATGGCTCGTCCGGAAGTCGCGCGTGACATTACGAAACTGGTCCAGGTCAACGATGAATATCAGCAGACAGAAGCCCGCCTGGCTGAGTTGTACGACGAATGGGAGCGAGCTGAAACAACTCAGAATTCGGCAAGACATTAAAACAGCCCACTTGTAAGTACTCATCTAAGTATGTCGTGTGCTGAGATCTCGCGTCATCTCTCATACTTACCTAATCCTGCGCACGAAGCGCGCAAAAGACGTGTCGTCATTGAGTTTCTTTCCAGGGCAGAGATTAAGACAACTACGAAGAGACCGCAGGCCGACTTCACCTGACAAAATGTCAGTCGCCTGACAAAACGTCAGTAGCGTTTGGCACTTCTTACAACCTGTAGCATCCATCGCTTAGTCGTTTATCTAGTTTGGGCAAGTGGCGGCGCGTCTTCGACTTAGATCGGTTCACTCAGTTCACAGGGCTTGCGGCACGCGGCTTGTAGATAACGCGAAGCGAGGTAATCCACCTCACCATCTCGAACCGTCGTCTGGTAATTAGGGACAATCCTTACCACATCGATCGGGAGGCTAAAGTCTTAACTTGGACTGTTACAGCCTCGGGGATGCAATCACTAAGAAGAAGAGGAGAAAATATTATGTTTCAATCGATCAAGTGCGTCGTAACTCTGGTAGGCGTTGTCGCCCTGTTGGCGATGACGGCAGTGGTTGCGTCGGCTCAACAAACCACAGGCTCAGTAAGTATGTCCGCCGCCGTCTCGAATTACGTCGAGTTGGTTTCCGGTGGAGCAGTTACGCTCAGTGGCAATTCCGGCGGCAGCGTTGTCACCGACGGAACGGTGAACAGCCCACTGGCCGTTGTTGTTGACATGGGTGAATTAGGCCCGGCCAACACCAACAGCTTTGTGAAGCTAAGCGTGCCGCTCAAGCTGCGCACCAATGTTAGTTACCAACTCAAGATGAGCGGCAGCGTTTCCGGCGCCGGCGCTACGACTTACAGTCTGAAGAATACTGACGTTGGTTTTGGCATGGATCCGAGCGCGCGCCCATCGAACTTGGCAAGCGGCACGGAGACCAACGACACGCCGGGCGATCCGACGGTCGGAGGCTCGACTGACGCCAATGGCCGTTGGGTCTTTGCGGGCTCCAACTCGACGCTGGGAGACTTCTCTTCGGCGGCCGAGGTTTTGAGTGGGCCAAGAGTTAATAAGACCACACCCAAGTCAAACAGCGCTGGCCTGGTAGTGCCTGCAATCTTTACGATCAAGCCGCAGTTTTACGATCCCGCGGCCGCAATCACGATTAGCGCGAACTTTACGATCTCTGCCCCATAAGCGCAGATATTGTTGGGATAGAAACGAACTCGCAGCATGTCACCGAATTACTAACCGGTGACATGCCACGAGCATTTTAGGCCCAATAAACCTCAGGAGATCATCATGAAGCTTAGCAGGCGAGTAATTGCACACGCGCTCGGTTTGGCTACCTTACTATTCGTCGCGGCGATTGTTTCGGTTGGCCAAACGACGACGGGCACGGTGAGCATGAGTGCCACAGTTTCGAAATTCGTTGAAATCAACTCAGGTGGTGCGGTGACACTCAGTGGTAACTCCGGCGGTGGCGTCACTACCGATGGTGTAGCGAATAATCCATTGGCGGTCTCGATCAATCTGGGTGAACTCGGTCCGAGTAACTCGAACAGTTTCGTCACGACCTCGGTTCCGCTCAAGCTCAGGAGCAATGCAGCCTACGTCCTTTCGATGAATGCCACGGTCACGAGTACCGGCACGACCAGCAACAAAATTGGCGCTGCGGATGTTGGATTTGGTCTCGGCTCAGTTACGCGATCGGGAACAGGCGTAAACACGGCCGGGACGGACACCAACGCAACGTCAGGCGATCCGACTCTGGCGGCTAATGGTTCCGTCAATGGCGCTAGTGGCCGCTATGAATTCACCGCTGTGAAGTCAAACCTCAGCGCTTTTTCCAGCTCGACGACGGCGCTTAATGGGGCCTTTATCATGAATGCGGTTCCGAAAAGCAATACTAATGGACTTACGGTACCGGCGATTTTTGCGATTAAGCCCCAGTTCTTCGAAAACGGAAGTACTACTATCTCGGTAACGTTTACCGTTACGGCCCCGTGAAGCGAAATGGCACGCCTCTCGATTATTAGCATACTTTCAGTTGTCATTCTTTGCGCCTTTGCCACGGCTGAGGCGCAAACGTTTGATATTAGCAGTGGCGGACAGCCAACTATTACGGGTGCGACGGGCGGTTCTGTTACAGGCAGCTCAAGTCTTCTTAATGATCTAACGGTCACGATCAACTTCGGCGAAATCTCGCCCGCTAACACGAATTCTATTGTTTACGTGGTTGTTCCGATCGGAATCCGAAGTACTCAAGCATATCAAGTGACGGTTACGGTCATAGGGCCAAGCAACGCGAACGCGCAAGCTTTACAGCCGGCTGATGTCGGTTTTGGCGTAAACAATATGCAAGCGATGGGGAGTAAGTCCAATGTTTGCACGAACAGCAGCCATATTTTTTACTCGCCGTTCAACAACGACCCCTCAAGCAGCGTAACCATCGGCGCAAACGGGCGGGCCACCTACCCGTCGTCCTTATCGAACATTTCCGGCTCCACCGTGATTTTGAGTGGTCCCCAGTTGACGAAGACCGGGCAAGCTTCACGACGAACCGACAATGGCTATGTATTCAACGCCATGTTCGCCATTACTCCACAGTTCTTTGCCGCCGGCACATCGTCGGCGACCTTAACGTTTACCATTTCCGCAGGTCCGAATGTTCCTTGTTAGACCGGGGGTACCAGAAATGCTAGCTCTAACCAACACCATAAATCGCAGTGCCCTGTGCTTCTTCCTTTTTGTTGCCTTTTGCGGTTCAGCGGGTGCGCAGACCTCGCCGCAAGCGGAGCAAACCGGCAGCGGCATCTCGTTAGCGCCAGCGCGAATTGAAATGGAAATGCGGCCGGGCACAGAAGCCACCGTGGTAGTCGATCTGGATTATCACGCGGCTGGGGAAAACACGCAGCCGGTGCGCATCGTCGCCACCCTGAACGATTGGACGCTTAATCGGAATGGAGAAGTGGAGTTCCAAAAGGCCAATACGCTTCCCAACTCGGCGAGCGGGTGGCTAATTTACAGTCCCGCCGAGACAACGGTAACTCCGGGCAAGACCCATTCAATTCGGGTAACGATCTCTGTTCCGAAGGACGCCACTCCTGGAGATCATCTGAGCGCCTTGATTGTCGAACAGCGAGCCGACACTATCAAACTCATTCAAAATCGGCGGCAAATGGTCGTGCGTTACCGTATGGCAGCCGTCTTTTACATCAAAGTGGGCCAGCTAACACGCCGCGGTTCCCTCGAGAATCTTCACGCTGAGGCGAGCGCCGACAGCGTGCTCTTGATTCCGACTTTGAAGAATCAAGGTAATAGCGCGATCCGGCCGGTGGCTTCGGCGCTGATAACTAATGCAGCCGGCCAAATCGTAGCGCAATCAGCCGAGAAGGAATCCTTGCCAGTGCTGGCGGGCTCGGAGTTGGCTAAGCCTCTCACAATCGAAAAGGCGTTGGCGCCGGGTACCTACAGCGTTAAGTACCGAATCGATTTCCAGGATGGCAGCAGACCGACTGAGGGGGTGACAGATTTGGTGGTTGGTAACGCGGCCGCCAGCGTGTCGTACCCACGCAGTGATGGGAAACCAGCGAAGCCCTAGGCTCTGAAGACGTGGCCGCTCTGCATTAAGAGTCGTTTCCGGGTGACGCTGTCAGGATCAAATTAAGAGTCCACTCACCCGCGTTCGCTTCCGCCTTCGCAGCAATTAACAAGGTCACTTCCAACGCATTATCCATTGAACTTAGCGTGCCCGCGAGAGAAACACGACGAGGTCCGCTAAGAATCGAAAATGAGGAAGAGAGATTCAAAGGTACGAAAGCAGTTTGGATCCTGCCGTTCGTGCTTCGGCTGTCCAACTCTTGCGCGACTCTGAGACTTGCGAGGGCATCAATGGCTGCGAACCTGCCAGTCGGCCGCGCGCCAATTACCGCGAAGTTAACCAGCCTCGCAGCCTGCGATTGAACCAAGCAGGAAATTCCGTAACCGGTATTTGATCGAATCAGGATTGGCACGCTGACGGCCATCACATCAGTCGAAGATCCCGACAACGTCAATCCCAACGTCTTACCAGCACCATGCGATTCAATGCGTACATTGCTCTCAGCGAAAGTCTGACCTACCGAGATGGCCACCGTTTCGCTGATCCTGGCATTTATGGTTACTGGGGCAGAATGGGATTGACCCAGCGCCATAAAGGGCAGGAGAAGTACCACACCCAACGCGAGCAAGTAATTGCGACACTTAAGCCAGTTCAAGATTTTGTCTCCTTAAATCAGAATTTGACGCCAGTTCAATATTCAGAACCAGGCCGCTTCGCTAAATTGCCACGACAGATTTCTTGTTTTGGGAAAACTACCAATGAGTCAATCTTTCAGCGCTTTTTCGATAAATGCGCTCTTTTTGTAGTTGTCTCCATACTCTCATGCGCAAGTCGTCTGATCAGGTTTCGTCCGGCGTCAGCCTTGTTGTTAGCGCTTATGGCGACGGCTGGTCTCGCGCACGCGGAGCCGTTGGCTCCCAGGCCAATTGGCTCCAATAGAAATTTGTATGCCACCGATCCTGCGGCGCAAAGCAACAGCTTTCCAGAAGCAACTGTTATTATTGTCAATGGCCGGACGCTGGCGGGTCCGAATAGTTCCGCGCAACAGCGCGGCGGCCGTCTCTTCGTTCCTATCGCCAGCATCGCGCGCGCTCTCGGGGATTCGATCCAATATGATGCAACGTTGCGTACGGTAACAGTTCGCCAACAGAGCGGCATTGTCGCAGAATTCAGTGCCCAACTGAATCAAGTGCGCGAGAACG
>QHXE01000577.1 GCA_003222835.1 Acidobacteriota bacterium
ATAATTACGATCCGTATCAAGGTTAAGCACGAGCAGCCACTGTTTCGCGGCTTTCGCGTTTCAAATGTAGTGGCAAACCAAAAGGAGAAACCGGAAATGCCTAGTTTGACCCCGCAACTTCGCGAGGAATATGAGAGCCTGTTTGACAGTTGCCAGGTGCGCCCGGAAAGACAGAATACCGTCGAGCATCTCGCCTCAACTCTCATTCAAAACAAGGAGAGGTATCAGAGCCTGGAAGCTCTGACCGACGTTCCCTGGTACATCATTGCCGTGATTCACAACATGGAGGCCTCGCAGAAGTTCAACGGCCATCTGCACAACGGAGATCTGCTCACAGCGAGAACCGTCCACGTGCCCAAAGGCCGTCCGCCGTTCGGCAACCCGCCATTTACATTCGAAGAGAGCGGCGTCGATGCGCTCACGTTTGAAAAGATGGATCAAGTGGAGGATTGGACACTGGCGGGATCGCTTTTCCGTCTGGAAGCGTTCAATGGTTTTGGCTCGCGCGCTCATGGCATTAACACGCCATATCTCTGGAGTTTCTCCAATCACTATGACAAGGGAAAATTCGTCGCCGATGGCGTTTTCGATCCCAACGCCCGATCTCAGCAGTGCGGCGCCGCGCTCCTGCTGCGAAGGATGGTCGATAAGCAGGCGTTTAGTTTTCCGGCTAATGTTCCGGCTTCCACGGCCGATGAAATTGAAGCAGCTGGGGCGCAGGTGCAGTTCTCAAACACGAACAAGTCCGTCGCCGCGACGAGGTTGCAGAAACTGCTCAACAGGTTCGCGGGCATCTCGATAAAGCTCACACCCGACGGCGTTCCGGGCGGACATACATCCGATGCTTTCAAAAAAGTGACGGGAAGTTTCCTTACTGGCGATCCGCGCTCGTGAAAGCTAGGTTCGCCGCGATTGGCTTGAACTCAAAATTCACGCAAGGGCATCGCGGCGGATCGCTGTAACCAATTACTGCCGGGATAGTGGTCCGACGCGTCGATCACATGCAGCGTGTAGGCATGGCGGGAGCGCGGCGAAGTGTTCTCACGACTTAGGTGAGGCAGTTGTGGGTGCAGGACGATTAGAGTTCCCTTCTCTACTTCAAGTGGCTGCAACTTCTCTTCCGGCCACGGTGTGTTGTCAAAGACCTCGAAGCGCGTTCCGCCGCCATCAGCGCGAACGAAGCGTGATTTCAATCCGCAGTTGTGGCCGCCGGGAATCGCCCAGAGACAACCGTTCTCAACGCCCGCATCTTCGAGCGCAAACCAGAGACCGAGCATCCGCAGCGGTTCGGTGTAGAGAAAGGTCGCTTGAAGATGTACATTGATTGAAGCAGCAGTGGATCGGCGATGCCCAAGTCTGAAACGAGTTGCTTGATTTTGTCCGTCCGCGAAAACTTGCCAAAGACAGGATCGAGATCATGAAGCGCGTGGCCGATCTTGTTAATCGATCGTTCCTTGCTCTGGCGCAAAGTGCCGTCTGGCAGAAAGGCATTCTCTTCGAAGAAGAAACGAATCTTGTCGCCTGACTCAAGGAAATAATCGTCGCTGGTGCGCGTCTGTTCGTGGGTTGAGAAGATTGACACCACGCCTCTTGGATCGAAATCGCGGACAAGTTCTTCTGCGCGAACGCACAGACTATCGCAGTCATCGCGCTCGATAAAGTTATCCAGCACGAGGAATCCGTCGCGTTCGTAGGCGGCAACTTGTTCTCCGGTAATTCTCATTTGAAAATAGTCATTTTTAAGTTCCGTAAGACATTAAGCAAGTACTGACCATGGTATTCCCGGTGAATCAAGCAACAACCGCATTGTTTCAGAACCGCGAGCGGTAGCGACCGGATCATAAGGGCAAGCTTGGGCAAAGGATGATCGAATCGTGTTCATTCAAGGGTACGTGGTAAGTCCGGTCGCTACCGCTCGCGGTTCTGACACGAAGTTTTGCGTTTCTGAAACCGCGCGATAAACTCGCTGCGCTTCTGAGGCTGCGGAACTATGGCTGATCAAATCGAAACCGGCATCATAGCCGAATCAATCGCCCAACCACCGGCCTTCGGTCGACTGCTTAGGATCTTCGCGCCTACGGCTGCCATTCCAATTGAATCGCACGATGCTGACACGGCCGCCCGAAAGTATCGCTACTGGCAAAAGCGCGTTCTGCTGACTTCGATCATCGGCTACGCGACCTTTTATTTCGTGCGTAAGAACCTCAGCATCGCGATGCCGGTGATGCAAAGCAGTCTTGGGTTCAAGAAGACGCAGTTGGGTTTGTTTCTTACTCTCCACGGTTTGCTTTACGGCGTATCGAAGTTTGCGAATGGGTTTCTCGGCGACCGCACGAACGCCAGAGCGTTCATGGCCTTCGGTCTGGGTGCGTCGGCATTGATGAACGTGTTCTTTGGATTCAGCTCGGCCGTGGTGGTGATGGGTTTGATCTGGATGGCGAACGGTTGGTTTCAGGGCATGGGTTTTCCGCCATGCGCGCGTCTGCTGGCGCATTGGTTTCCGCCAAAGAAATTGGCAAGCCGAATGTCGATCTGGAATATCTCGCATTCGATCGGCGGCGGACTGATTGTCATTCTTTGTGGATATCTCGTGGTTATCAGTTGGCGACTCGCCTTCTTCGTTCCGGCGGCGATCGCCTTCGCTTGCGTCATCTTTATTTGGTTTACCCTTCCCGACACGCCGCCTTCAGTTGGACTGCCGGAAGTCGAAGGCACCGAACGTCACTCCGAGAAGCATGAATCACCCGCTGAGTTCAGGAAGTTTGTAGTTAAGCAAGTCTTTCTAAACAAATATATCTGGATCGTTTCGTTGGCGAACTTCTTCGTTTACATCATCCGTTATGCGGTTCTCGATTGGGGTCCGACGCTCCTCACTGAATCCAAGCATGTGGTAATCACTCACGCCGGCTGGATGGTCGCAGCGTTTGAATTCTGTGGCGCGCTGGGCGCGATGTTTGGTGGCTGGCTCACCGATCGATTTCTCGGCGGACGCGCCGTGCGTGCTTGCGTCGTTTACATGGCGATGGCCGGAGTTGCGCTCTTCGCCTTCTGGAAACTTCCGCTGCATTCTGAATTGTTGACCACGGGCGTGCTGGGCGCGGCAGGCTTTTTCGTTTACGGTCCGCAGTGTTTGCTGGCGGTGACGGCGGCCAATCTGGCGACGAAGCGAGCTGCGGCGACGGCGATTGGATTGACGAGCATCTTCGGCTACGCGAGCACAGTGCTTTCCGGTTGGGGTCTGGGCGCGTTAGTGCAACGTTACGGCTGGGACGCAGGCTTTGCCGGATTAATCATCGCCGCTGTCATCGGTACGCTGCTGTTCATTGTCGCGTGGCCGGCCAAGGCAGATGGTTATGAAAGTTGACGCAGGTCTCGTACTCAACGGCTGAGATGGGTCCGTCGCCGCTTTTCATTTGCCTGTAATCCCATCCTGATGATATAAGAAGCGCGTCTTCCCGTGACCTCGGTAAGGAGTTCCCACAAATTTGAAACCCAAAGCTCAGTCCATCTGGAGGAAATCATGAGAATTCGCGTCCGCATTCAATTAATGCTCCTGGCCACGGCGGTCGTGCTGACAGCATGCTTGGCTGGCATCGCGCAGCAGCCCGCAACCACGTCGGCTCAATCATTGGCGCTAACAGCGCCGATGCCTGTCGATCCCGAAATCACCATGGGCAAGTTCGCGAACGGGATGCGCTATTACATCCGTCGCAATAAGAAACCAGAGAAGCGCGCGGAGCTGAGGCTGGTCGTCAAGGCCGGGTCGATTTTGGAGGATGATGACCAGCAAGGGTTGGCCCACCTGGTCGAACATATGGCCTTCAATGGCACTAAGCACTTTCCCAAAAACGAGATAATCTCGTTTATGGAGTCGCTGGGCATGCGATTTGGGGCAGACATCAATGCCTACACAAGCTTCGACGAAACGGTTTATATGCTTACTGTTCCCACCGACAAACCCGAGATGATGGATCGCGCGCTGCTAGTTCTGGAAGATTGGGCGCACAACCTGTCGTTTGACCCGACGGAAATCGAGAAAGAGCGCGGCGTGGTAATGGAAGAATGGCGGCTGGGACGCGGCGCCGGCATGCGAATGCTGAATAAGATTTTTCCAGTCCTGCTTAACGGCTCACGCTATGCTGATCGATTGCCGATTGGCAAGCCGGAGATCATCCAGGGCGGCAAGCAGGAGAGACTGAAGCAGTTCTATGCCGATTGGTACCGTCCCGATCTGATGGCAGTGGTCGCCGTCGGTGATTTCGACAAAGCTGCGATCGAGAAGATGATCACAACACA
>QHXE01000578.1 GCA_003222835.1 Acidobacteriota bacterium
TGCACGCTACCGGCAATCCTACTGGAGTGATGCTCCAGATCGGCACGCGCAACACGCAGAACTTCGAACTGCTGAAAATCGTCGGACGGCAGCAGAAGTTCCCGGTGCTGATGAAGCGCGGTTTCGGAATTACTCTGAGCGAATCTCTCAACGCCGCCGAATATCTCGCCAGTGAAGGCAATAGCCGAGTCGTCTTTGGACTACGCGGAGTCAAAACCAACATGGGCGATCCGCACCGCAACTCGCTCGATTTCGCGCACGTGCCGGTGGTCAAGCGCCTGACGCGAATGCCCGTCTGTGTCGATCCGTCGCACGCCGTCGGTTCGCGCACCCGCGGTCCCGAAGGAATCCTCGACATAATGCACGCCACCGCCCAGGGAGTCATCGCGGGCGCCAACATGGTGCTGGTAGATTTCCATCCCGTCCCAAATCGCGCGTTGGTCGATGGACCACAAGCGCTCTTACTCGAAGAATTGCCGCACTTCTTAGAAGATGTGCAGATTGCGCGCGACGCGTACGAGAAGCGGGTTAGGCTGGCTGCGCGGTACGAAGACGAACTTCAAAGCGCAGTCGCGTGAGCTGGAAATCCGAATCCAAAACATGCGGCTCCTTTCTGATCCTTTTCGATAGCGATAGAATCGTCGCGGAGAAAAACCATGTCGAGAACAACCACTACAATCGATGAGGCCGCTTCAGTTTTACTCCCGCGTGAAGCGGTCGATGCTCTCGGCGTCAAAGCTGGAGAGGAATTGGATGTCGAAATCGTCGGCCGGGCCATTGTGGTTCGCTCCGTCGAAGAGGCCTCGCGTTCCCGCGAGTTTATCGATACTTTCGAATCTATTCTGAAACGACGCCGTAGTGCCTATGAGCAGTTGGCAAAAGGTCCCAACGAATAGTTCAGTCAACTGCGATGAAATTCCCGGACAAGTTTGATGTGCTGGCAGTTCACGCCAGGTTGATTTCGGAGACTGGCGGAAGCGCCGGTCTCAGGGATGAAGGCTTACTGGAGTCCGCTCTCGCCGCAGCCGAGAATCGCCATTATTATGAAGCCGCGGATCTGGTAACTTGCGCCGCCACCTATGCATATCACCTAACCCAGGCGCACGCATTCATCGATGGCAACAAACGAATAGCCGCCGCGATCACCGAAACATTTCTGGAAACTAACGGCGGCCGGCTAATGATGACTAACGAAGAGGTCGTCCAATTATTCTTGGATGTTGCTTCCGGTGTGCTGAATCGCGATGAGGTGGAGCAATCGCTCAGGGGAAAGGTGCGAAAGAGAAAAGAACTCCGCGAATAATAGCGGGCAGAGGATTCTTCATTACAGTAGATCAGGTCGCACTTCATCAATGTCTCAGGCAGCCTTAACCAGAATCTGGCCGCGGCGGCGCGAACGCGGCTTGGGCTTGACCACGATCTCGACATCATGATCGAGCGCATTGAGAAATCGAATGAGGCGTTCAACCGAAAACCCGCTTAACCTTCCATTTCTCAGCGCCGAAACCTTCGGCTGATCGATGCCGAGGATTTGTGCGGCCTCCGCTTGACTCAGACCTCTGTTCCGAAGGACGCGTTCAATCTCCAAGGCAAGACCAGCCTTCGCTAAACGCTCTTCGGGACGCGGCAGCCCCAGATCAGCAAAAACATTTCCACTGCTCGCGGTTATCTTAACTTTTGCTTTCATAACTCTTCTCCTGGTTAAGCGCAGCATCGGCGGCTTCGGCATCCCTAAGTCGTTGACGAATTAGATTCAATTCTGCGCGTGGCGTCGAGACTCCTCGCTTGGATTTCTTCTGAAAGGCGTGAAGCACATATACCGCGTGCGTGAGAATTACTGTGTAAACTGCGCGGTAGGTGTCGCTACGGTAATCGGAGATCATTTCCAGAGTCCCGGCTCCACCAAATCCGCGCAACGGTTTCGCGCGATGGTGCTTCTCGCCCAGCTGGGCCAGAAACAATCCGTAACCCATTTCGTCTTGAACATCA
>QHXE01000579.1 GCA_003222835.1 Acidobacteriota bacterium
TCAGAGTTCAATTCTCTGCATCCCCTCCACATTAGTGAGGCTCGCGTGGTCTAAGGCATGATGACGCTTCGGTCCTAACGAAGAGATCCGGGTTGGATTCCCGGCGCGAGTTCCAAAGGGTGGGTAGTGTAACCGAACAACACGGCAGCGTCCGAAGCTGCAAATCCGGGTTTGACTCCCGGCCCGCCCACCACTTTTAGGTATTGACGAATTTCAGGAATGATGTAACAGTGAAGGTGAGTTACAAGCAATGATGCGCAAGCCCCATACCGATTGCTGCCCGACACCGGCCACGTTTATGTGGCAAGGTGCGGGGGAAGGTACGTTCATGTAACGGGGGCGCATCTATAACGCGTGGTTTTTCTGAGCCTCCGATACAAGTCGGGGGCTTTTGGTTTTTATGGCGCATTTTTCACCAATGCGCAGATAGGAGGCAGCGTCGTCTAACGGCCAGGATGCGGCCCTTCAAGGCTGAGATGGGAGTGCGATTCTCCTCGCTGCTACCAAATTATGAACACGCAAACGATTGAACTCGACGGTTTCGAAATCGAGGTCGCATCAGAGTTGTATTGCGATCGCGGCGAAGATCACCGTGAACTTGTGGACCGTGCTCGCATCGATCGCAAACGGCTGGGCCACAACCTCGATGAATCGGCGGTGTTGTGTGTGCGGTGCATGAAAGCAATACCGCTGAAAGTATGATGCCGGGTCGTCTAGTGGCAGGACTCTGGACTTTGAATCCGGGGTACGGGCGTTCGAATCGCTCCCCGGCAGCCAGTTCTTTGACAATTTTGAAATTCCCTCTTCGTCCAATGTCAGGAACGCTGCGCTCTGAACGCGGAAATCGTGGTTCGAGTCCACGGGAGGGAGCCGGAGCTATGGTCTATCGGCAGGATGGCTGACTGTCTATCAGCAGGAACGGGTTCAACTCCCGTTAGCTCCGCCATAAGTTTTGCGGGAGATTCGTCCAGCGGCTAGGACACTGGCCTCCAAATCCAGGTACGAGGGTTCGAGTCCTTCATCTCCCGCCAAGGGCGAGCATGGTATAGCGGCTGGTGCCTCGGGCCTCCAACCCGATGACGCGAGTTCAACTCTCGCTGCTCGCTCCATGCGGAAGTCGTCTAGCGGCCAAGACGCGACGTTGCCAACGTCGAGAGCGCGGGTTCGAGTCCCGCCTTCCGCTCCAAGTTTATGAGGCGGTGTAGCCAAGACAGCAAGGCGTCTGCCTGCAAAGCAGACAATCGGGAGTGCAATTCTCCCCACCGCCTCCAGATTTCGAAAAAGAGTTTTCGCTGGTGTAGCTCAGTAGGAAGAGCGCGGGCCTCGTAAGTCCGTGATCGGCGTTCGAATCGCCGCGCCAGCTCCGCTGGGTATAGCTCAACGGGAAGAGCAGGCGCATGGTAACTGCCCGACCGCAGTTCGAGGCTGCGTGCCAGCTCCATGAGTTTGCTGGTCTAGCACAGTGGAAGTGCAGAGAGCTTGTACCTCTCCGACGAGTGTTCGATTCACTCGACCAGCTCCAGATTTTGATGGCGGGATTGGCCGAATGGCTTAGGCACTGGATTGTGGCTCCAGTCACGAGAGTTCGATTCTCTCATCTCGCCCCAATTGGGCGGTTCGTATAAGGGGATTACCCACGGCCTGCAACCGTGAAATGCGAGTTCGAGTCTCGCACCGTCCACCAAGTTTGGCTCGGGAACTCGACGGCAGAGTGCTGGTCTGAAAAGCCAGTGGACACGGTTCAATTCCGTGACGAGCCACCAACGTCCGGGTGTAGGGTAGCGGCCACCCACATGTCTTGGGCACATGTCCACGCAGGTTCAACTCCTGCCACCCGGACCATAGTTTCTAGCGTGCGATGCACGCGTGAAGCGTTGCAGATTCGTATAATGCGACGATGCTCTTGACGATCACAACGACGCACCAACCCGCGACCGACTTGGGATTGTGCCTTTCGAAAACCTCGCAATGTCTGAGGGGAGGGGAATTATACTTCTTTCATAATTCTCCTCCGATGCTCATTTCTCTCACGACATTATTCGTCACTCTGTCCTCTATCTTCCGTTCACGCGCCGCCCTTCAGCTGGAGAACCTGGCTCTGCGCCACCAGGTCGGCGTGCTGCAGCGTTCCGCGAGCAAGCGTCCCAGGTTGACTCCCGTAGACCGCCTCCTCTGGGTCTGGCTGTCTCGCGTGTGGAGCGGCTGGCGCTCGGCGCTAGCCATCGTTCAACCCGAGACCGTCATTGCCTGGCATCGTGCCGGCTTTCGCCGGTTCTGGACCTGGAAGGTGCGGCACGGCCAACCGGCACGACCGGTCATTTCGCTCGAGGTCCGAGATCTGATCCGCAAGATGTGCCGGGAAAATCCCAGTTGGGGTGCACCCCGCATCCACGGGGAACTGCTCAAACTGGGCATCGACATCGGGGAGAGCAGCGTAAGCAAATACATGGTGCACGGCCGCAAGCCGCCGTCGCAGACCTGGCGCACCTTTCTGGAGAATCATGCCCAGCAGCTGGTCTCCATCGACTTCTTCACGGTGCCTACCATCCGGTTCCAGGTCCTCTACGTGTTTCTGGTGTTGGCCCATGACCGGCGTCGCATCCTGCACTTCAATGTGACCGCCCACCCGACCGCGGAGTGGACGGGACAGCAACTGCGGGAGGCATTTCCCTTCGACCAACTGCCGCGCTACCTGCTGCGCGACCGCGATGCTATCTTTGGCGATGACTTCCGAGAAAAGGTGCGAGACATGGGCATCCGCGAAGTTCTGTCTGCACCGCGCTCGCCTTGGCAGAGAGCCTATGTGGAGCGAGTGATTGGTTCCATTCGGCGCGAATGCCTCGATCATGTGATTGTGTTGCATGCAAGCTCGCTACGTCGAACCCTGGATTCGTATTTCGACTACTATCACCGATCGCGAACCCATCTCTCGTTGGGGAAGGATTCGCCCGAGCCGCGACCCATTCAGCCGGCGGGCATGGGACCAGTCGTGGCGCTGCCGCAGGTCGGCGGACTGCATCACCGCTACGAACGACGGGCCGCCTGAAAGAGCCGGAATCTACCGTGCTACGCACTGCCCTTACCGCACCCTTTGAAACCTGCTCCGCTCTGCGATTCACTGATACACGCATGCCTCTGCGAATTCCGTTCACCAGACTCCAGCAGGTCCGAGAAGGGCTTGAGCTCCGCGGTTCGCTTGGGGAATGACATCCGCCACAGTCAGAGCAACGCTCTCCTAAGTTGTTGACGAGACACACCTGTGCTTACCGAAAACTCCGTCCGCGCATGGACTGGCTGTCATTACCGAAAACTCTGTTCGCACACACAAACTCTCTTGATTGGAAAACCGATCGAGGATCGAGGACAGCTTGAAGCGGCGAGGCAAGTCTGGTCTGAATCCCAAATCGGCGAGTGCAAGTGAGGAGGTGTCGCCGGCAGGAAATGCGGTCCTGGGCTGCGAGAGTTTGCTTTGGTTCATGAGACCCGAAAGGGAAGGAAAATTCGTCGCGGGCCAACTATGCTGCTTGGCGCTGGTATCGGTGGTGAAGTCCCCCGACCTGAGGAATCGCTACTACGCGCCCCTGTTCTGGCGGTTCCACTGCCCTGGGCTCCGGGGCGTCTTTGCCCAAGGCTAAATGCGTACGAGACCGCTGATAGTAAGCAAAATAGCGCTGCAGAGTACGACGCAACGATCTCTCATTCCACACGATCACGTGGTCCAGGCACTCGCGTCGGATGGAGCCCACGAGTCGTTCCGCAAACGGATTTTGCCACGGGGATCGCGGCGCGGTGAGGACTTCCTCCATCCCCATATCTCGGGTCGTGTCGGCGAAGTCTCTTCCGTAGATGGCATCTCGATCGCGCAGCACATATCGTGGCGCCTCCTCCCAGGGAAACGCTTCCCGCATCTGCTGCATGGTCCACTTCTCTGTCGGGTGTTCGGTCACCCCGAAGTGCACCACCCGGCGTCGCTCATGCGATAGCACCACGAAGACGAACAGAACCCGGAAGGTCGCCGTCGGCACGGTGAAAAAATCGATGGCCGCGGTCTGCGCCAGATGGTTCGTCAGAAAGGTCCGCCAAGTCTGGGACGGCGGTTTGCGGGGCCGCGGCAAATATCGGGTCACCGTGGATTGCGCCACCGCAAGTCCCAACTTGAGTAGTTCCCCGTGAATCCGCGGTGCGCCCCACAAGAGGTTGGCTTGGCGCATACGCCGAATGAGATCACGAATGTTTGCCGCTATTTCCGGCCTTCCGGGAAGGTGGCGCGATTTCCTGGTCCAATGCCAGGCGAAAGCCCTGCGGTGCCAACGGAGCACCGTGTCGGGCTGAACCATGTGAAGACAACGCCGCCAGTCGGACCAGAATCGGCACAACACAATCCACAACAGCCGGTCGCAGCGGTGGAGGCGCAAACGAGGCGGCGCGTTGTTTTGAAAAACCGCAAGCTGGTGACGAAGCGCAAGGATCTCCGCCTCCAGGGCGGCACGGGTTCGAAAACTGGAGACTACCAAAGCGAAAAGAGCGACGAAAAGAGAGCTCATCGTGGTAGTCACC
>QHXE01000580.1 GCA_003222835.1 Acidobacteriota bacterium
GATGTTTATCGACCGCATCTGAGCCATCCTTCAAGGCGGCAAAGTGGCGGCGCTCGACTGCTTCCTCAAATGAAGCTTTCAATCCTTCGATCGCGCCCATGAAGTACAACGCTTCCGGATCTTTGGGAAATTGTTTCAAGCGGGCTTCAGTAAGCAGCCGCGCCTGGCGTGTGAGCGTGCGAAACTGATCCACGATGCGCGGATCGGCTTTGTCGTCGCTCGTCGAATAGAACGTATCGTCGCTGCCGTACAACGAAGACTGCAAACGTCGTGTTTGATAGAGCGTTTCCGCCCACAGCGTATCGGCGAGGAACTGGGGACCGGCGGGATAGTTCGGAAAAGCTACGGCCATTTCCTTGAAATTCTTGCGCGCGGTTTCGTAGTCGAGATTGAACAGCGCTTCGGAGCCGACGATACGCAGGTTTTCAAATTTGGTGCGCTCTGTGTCGGTGAGCCAGGGAGCAGCCTGAACTTGTGTCAATGCGAGGCGGGGCGTTGAGAGCATTAAGAGCACTCCGAAAAGAAAAAGAAATCTAGTTCGATTGTTCATCATCTTTACTCTGGACAACGTTGTACCTTTCAAAAAGCCGTAGTCGCGGCTTTGCCGCCCGATGTGCGGTAAGGCTATGCCTTACCGTGGATTCTTTCTTTGAATTTCGGAGGCTGCGCCTCCGAATCCGTCCGTCAAGAGCAGCTAGAGAGGGAGGCATAGCCTCCAAATATCTTTTAAGGTTCGTTCCGGAAAGGCGGAGCCTTTCCGCACATCGGGCGGCATAGCCGCGTGCGGCAGACCTCAACTCGAAAAGCTTTCAATGTATTTCACACCGCTTCCGGTATTGAAAAGCACGACCCCTTCATTTGGTTTCACTGAGCCGTCGGATAACATTTTCTTCAGCGCCGGCAAGCACGCTGCGCCTTCGGGAGCGCAGAAAATTCCCTCAGCGGAGCCGATCTCTTTCGTCGCATCGATCAACTCTTCATCGGTAACTGCGATGGCAGTGCCTCCGGATGCGCGCAACGCGTCAAGAATTAGAAAGTCTCCGATGGCGCGCGGCACACGGAGCCCCGAAGCCGTTGTCTGGGCGTTGGGAAATTCTTCCGCGAAACGCTTCCCTTCCTCGAACGCTCGAACAATCGGCGCACAACCTGAAGCCTGTACCGTGACCATTCGCGGTCGTTTCGATCCGATCCAACCCATCTGTTCCATCTCGTCGAATGCTTTCCACATGCCGATCAATCCGGTTCCACCACCAGTCGGATAGATGATTACGTCCGGCAATTCCCAATCGAACTGTTCCGCCAACTCGTAGCCCATCGTCTTTTTGCCTTCGATTCGATAAGGCTCTTTCAAAGTGGAAACATCGAACCATCCTTCACTGTCTTTGCGTCGCGCCACCTCAGCACCGCAATTGGTGATTAATCCATCCATCAGCGTCACCTGCGCGCCGGTTTGCTCGCACTCAATGACGTTTGCTCGCGGCGTATCGCGCGGCATGAAAATGTGCGCTGCCAAATCCGCCCGCGCCGCATAGGCAGCGAGCGCGCCCGCCGCGTTACCGGCCGAGGGCACCGCCAGCTTCTGCGCGCCCAGCTCTTTGGCCATCGAAACCGCTGCCGTCATGCCGCGCGCTTTGAAACTCTGGGTCGGATTCTGCCCCTCGTCCTTGATGTAAAGCTCTTTCAAGCCGAGTTGCGCTCCGAGCCGCGAGGCGTGCACGAGCGGCGTGTATCCTTCTCCCAAAGTAACGATGTTCTCGTCGCTCTCGACCGGTAGAACTTCTCGGTAACGCCATAGATCAGGACCTCGTCCCTTCAGACTTTCCTTTGTCAAAGAAGCCGCTGCGCCTTTCAGATCGTATCGAACCAACAGCGGCTTTCCGCATTCGGTGCAAAGGTTGTGCAACCGTCGTGCCTCGTGTCTGAGCCCACACGCAGCGCATTCGAGATGAGTGACATTCATTTGTGTTTTCAAGACTTCCTTTCAAAAGCTTTCGGGCCGACCATGATAGCTGGTCAAGGGTGAATCCGTCAGGTGGAGTGGGAATCTTGCGTTGGGAGTTCTATTGCAGTCCCCGTAAGGGCAACCTCCAGCAGCAGAACCTCTTTTATTCCTTCATAAAACGGCTCGACTGGGCCCATTTTTTGACCTGCGCAAATACGATGGTCGGAAGAATTACCAAGAGCAGAGCCAAAGCACAAATTGATCTTCGCATGATAGGTTTCCGCCAGATGTCGAATATAATCCGAGCTTGTTGGTGATTCTGAATATTTCTGTTCGATTGTAAACCAACGGACTGGTGATGAAAGAGCAGTCCACCACAGAGACACAGAGGCGGCACAGAGGACCACAGAGTCG
>QHXE01000581.1 GCA_003222835.1 Acidobacteriota bacterium
GGTTCAACCGTTTGGTCGTAGCTGCGTTTTTTGGAGGAGCGGACTTTCGGGTCCACGCCCAGAGTCTTGTGGTCAACATCGAGAGAAAGAGTGCAATCCTGGAGCAAGGCGCGGCCCTTTAGGAGCAGGTCGTAACGGACAACTGGAACGGTGCGAATCCGGATCTCGATGCGGTTGTCGGGGGAGCGCAGATCGAAGCTCGATTGAGCGGGAGCCGAAGGGGCGGTGGCCAGCATGGCAGCGAGCAGAGTCAGCAGTGGAATAGATGTTTGTATTCGAATGTTCATGCGTGCGGACTCCTGTTCGATGGAATTGATGCGATTCGCTTGCCCCGCGGGCATGCCGCGCCACTGTACGTTTTGGGGAGAATTTTGTAAAGCGCTTAACCTTGGGGGAACCGGGAAAGCAGAACCGAGGAAGCTGCAGGGCGCAGGAATTGGTCCGAGCAGTGCCCGGGAAAATGCGCGGCAGAAAAAGGTCACTTGCTGAAGTCAGTGAGAATCGCGATGTAGGGGGACTCGGATCAGCGAAAGGTGCGAACTATTCGTAACGCAAGGCCACCATGGGGTCGAGTCGCATCGCACGGCGTGCGGGAAGGTAACACGCGAGCAGCGCCACTCCGATCCACAGACCAGCAGACACCGCGAAGGTCAACGGATCGACGGGACTGAGGCCAGAAAGGAAGCGCGCCAATAAAGGTGCAAGGCCCGCTGAAACTGCGATCCCGATGAGGATCCCGGCCAAGGTGATCTTCATACCTCTGAGCAGAATGAGCCGGTGTATTTCCCCGGGCGTTGCGCCGAGAGCGATTCGCAATCCGATTTCCTGTGTGCGCTGCGCGGCATGAAACGCCACGACGCCGTATAGCCCGACAGCCGCGAGCGCTAAAGCAAGCAAGCCCAAGATCAGCAATACCGTCGTTTCCAGGCGAATAATCCAATAGGAGCGCTCAATCTGGGTTGCGACCGGCTGAAGATCGTAGATGCGCACTCCCGAACTCTCGCCGCGAATCAAAGAACTCACGGCGCGCGCGGCCGAGGCAGGATCAACCGAAGTCTCCACCACCACGGTCGCGAGCCCCGTATACCTCTGGGCAAAAGGCCGATAGAAGTGCGCTTGCGGCGGCTCTCCGAGCGAACCCACCTTCGTGTCGCGAACAACTCCGACGACTTCGGCTGTCGTCGGGTTATCGCACCCAAATTGCACGTGCTGGCCGACGACATCGGCCTTCCCCCATAAGTGCTGCGCCAAAGCCTGGCTGACGAGAACGACTGGAGGGGACGAAGGTCTATCGTCCGCAGTGAAGTCACGCCCTTCGAGCAGAGGAATCTGCATCGTTGTCAGGAAACTCGGGGAGATCACGCCGAACGTCGCGTTAAAAGGCGAGGTTGTGCCCGTCGAGATGCAGTCTGTCTCCGCTCCCGTGATCATCAATGGCAGGAAACGTGTCACCGCGGCGTTACGAATCCCCGGCAGCGCGCGAAGGCGTTCAATCGTCTGCTCATAGAACTGGAGGCCGCTTGCCTGTGTAAATTCGGGCGCGGAGATATATGTGAGTGCATAAAGACGGTGCTGCACTGCGAATCCAGGCTCCGCGGCGCGCATGCGGTAGATCGAGCGAAGGAACAGCCCGGCGCACAGCAACAGAGTCAGCGAAAGTCCTACCTGCGCGACCAAAGAAACCTGCCGCAGCCGCACGCGGTCACCCGGAGTTCCGCCGCCCTTGAGAATTGAATAGACATCGCGACGCACCGCACGCCCCGCCGGAAGCACGCCGCACAACAAAGTGCAAAGAAAGCACAAACCCAGCGAGAACAGAAACACGCGCGAATTGAGAGACAGGTCAGCGTGAATGGCGACGCGGGCCTCGACCGGGAGCGCATCAACCGCGGTGTTCAATATGTGATTCGACCACTGGTTCAGAACAAGCCCACCGGCGACGCCAAGCAGCGAGAGCAGGAATGTCTCCACAAGTAGCTGACGCAGCAGCCGCCCCCGACCGGCGCCTAGTACGGCGCGTACGGAGAGTTCCCGCTGTCGTGCCGTGCCACGAGCGAGCAGCAAATTTCCAACATTCACGCAAGCAATCAGAAGAACGACGCTGCCAACCACAACGAAAAGAATGTCCAGCGGAGCCGCGCCGCTGCGCGAAAACGGGCTGGGCGCCCCATGGATGATTTCCACCGTCAGAGGCGCTGCCGCCGCTTCCGAGGTCGCCGGCATCTCTCGCCGAAGTTCCGCATCAACGGCATTGAGGTTTGCCGCGGCTTCCGAAGGGTTGACGTGCTCTTCAAGACGTCCGAGCACCATCACGCGTAGCGACGGATCCGCGCGGTCGAGGAGATGCTCGGCCCGCTGGGGATACTGTCGGGCCCACATGTGCAAGGGCACCCAGATCGCCGTCTGGATCGGAGCGTTGATGCCGGTGAAGCCGGGCGAGGCAACTCCAATCACCGTGTACCACTGCGTTTCTGACCGCACCCTTTTGCCAAGAATGCTCGGGTCGCCATCGAAAAAGTTTCGCCACGCCGAGTAACTCAGCACTGCCATTGGTTCGCCCTCGTCCGTGAACCACCGGCCGATGAACGGAGCGATGCCCATCGTCTCGA
>QHXE01000582.1 GCA_003222835.1 Acidobacteriota bacterium
GACGCTGCGAGTCACTTCGCCCCAGGGCGCCATCAGGCAAGGCATCTATCTCGTGCCCGAGGATCGCCGCCTGAGCGGCTTGATTATTGATTTCAATATCCGCGAAAACATCTCGCTGCCGGGTTTGGATCGATACTCGACGGCGGGGCTGATCAATTCGGCGAAAGAAACATTGGCGGCAAAGGAAGCTTGCCTGTCGATCAATATCAAACCACCTTTGCCAGAGATGAAAGCTGCGAATCTTAGCGGCGGAAATCAACAAAAGGTCGTGCTGGCAAAATGGCTCGCACTTTCACCAAAGGTGCTAATCTTTGACGAGCCGACCCGCGGTATTGATGTGGGCGCCAAGTCTGAAATCTACACGCTGATACGGAAGCTCGCGGGTGAGGGCGTGTCGGTCATCGCGATTAGTAGCGAGATGGAAGAAGTGCTAGGCATCAGTGACCGGATTGCAGTCATGCACGAAGGAAGAATTACGGGTGTACTTGAGCGAATGCAATTCAGCGAAGAAGCGGTGATGCGGCTGGCAACCGGCGGTGAGGGTTAATTGCCAAAGACATTGCAAAATGAAAATTGCAAATTTGAAACCCGACGACCTATCGCCGGATAACATCCAGGAGCGCGCACTGCGGCCGGCAATTTACAATTTTCATTTTGCAATTTTCAATTTTCAATTCTGAATCGCTGGTCAACCAACAAATTCATTCATGAAAAAAGAGCTCGGCATCTTCATTCTGCTTGTCGTTCTTTGCATCATCGTCTCGGCGATCAATCCGAACTTTCTCTTAGCCATCAATCTGCAAAATCTCGCCCGCCAAATAGGCGCGTTTGGCATCTTCAGCATTGGTCTGGGGCTGGTGATTATCACCGGCGGAATCGAACTCTCCGTCGGATCGATGATGGCATTGCTCGGCGTGCTGCTGTCGATGATGCTGACTGAAAGGAAACTCGGCGTGGTCATCGCCGTGCTGGCTTGCATCAGTATCGCGATGTTTCTTTCTTTAATCCATGGGCTGCTGATCACGCGAGTCAACATGCAACCGTTCATCGTGACGTTGTGCGGTCTGCTGTTCTATCGCGGACTGGCACGCTTCATCACCAAGGATGAGACGAAAGGATTCGGCACGGTCGGCGGTCTGGACTTCCTTCGGTTTTTGGCAAATGGAAATCTTTTCGGTATTCCAATGCCGTTCGTCTTGCTGATTCTGATCAGTATAGTGACTTGGATAGTCCTGCACCGATCCGTCTATGGCCGATATCTATTCGCGACCGGCAGAAATCCCGAAGCCGCGCGTTATGCCGGCATCAATACGCGTTGGATGATTACGATTGCTTACGTAATTTCTGGGGCGCTCACGGCCGTTTCCGGAATCATTTTCGCTTTTTACACCAACTCAGTCTCGCCTGCGAATCACGGAAATGCTTACGAACTCTACGGGATAGCCGCGGCCGTGCTCGGTGGATGTTCTTTACGTGGCGGCGAAGGTTCAGTCGTTGGCATAATCATCGGCGCGGCGCTGCTTCAGGTGCTGCGCAATCTGGTTAACCTGCTCGGCATTCCGAGTTCGCTCGACTTTGCGGTAATGGGCGCGGTGATTTTGATCGGAGTTATGGCGGATCAGCTTTTTACTGAGCGCAGGAATCGCCGGCAGGTTGCTTTGATGCGCGAGTCCGCTCGAGCTGACATGCGCGCGCCAAATCCGGTGGCCGCAGATCACTCCGGCGGCACGGGCGAAGAAAACTAATGACCTGGGAAGAGCGCTGGCATCCTCTACGCGAAGAATGGGTGATCGTTGCGGCGCATCGCCAGGATCGGCCTTGGAGCGGCGAGACCATCAAACACGAAAGCGCGACGCAGCCACACTACGTGGAGGATTGCTATCTTTGCCCCGGCATCCGCCGCGTGAGTGATGAGGTCAATCCGGAGTACACAGGCGTCTTCGTCTTTGATAACGACCATCCGTGCGTGGGAATGAACGCGCCCACGCCGCCAAGCAATCTACCAACCATCCATCGCAACCGTCCGGCACGGGGAATCGCGCGCGTAGTCTGTTATTCACCTCGGCACGATTTATCGCTGGCCCAACTCGAAATTGCGGAGATTGAAAATCTGATCTCCGCATGGCAAAGCGAGTACCTGGATCTGGGAAACCGCGCTGAGATCGATCACGTTCTGATCTTCGAGAACAAGGGTGAAGTCGTGGGCGTTTCAAATCCGCACCCGCATTGCCAGATTTACGCGACCAACTTTGTCTTCAAGACGATCGAGACCGAGGCAAAGGCAAGCGCACATTATTCGTCTGACACCGGACGCATATTATTCCGGGACATCATCGCTGCCGAGCAAGACGAAGGACAGCGCATTGTTTGCGAGAACGAAACGGCGATCGCTTTTCTTCCCTACTTTGCCCGCTACGCCTATGAAGTCTTCATTGCCCCTAAAAGGACGCATCCGAGCATTGCTTCGCTTAGCGACGCGGAGGCGCACGACCTCGCGCAGGTTTTGAAAGAGACGCTGGTCCGCTTTGATAATTTATGGCAGATGCCGTTTCCTTACGTGATGCCTCTACACCAGGCGCCGACCGATGGCGGCGATTATCGCAACTTTCATTTTCACATCGAGTTTCACCCGCCGTTGCGCCGGCCAAA
>QHXE01000583.1 GCA_003222835.1 Acidobacteriota bacterium
CTTCGCTCGGGATGACGGGAAGTTTGGCACAAGGTTTAGATGACAGCGAAGGCGATTGCTTACTGGTTGCTGCCGGAGGCGGCTGCGCGCGATGTGTTCTTGCGAGAAATTAGAGAGTTGGCGAGGCAATTTGGCGCTCCGTTGTTCGAACCGCACGCAACGATTTTTATTGCGCCCGAAGATTCGCGTGCTCCCCTCGAAGTCTTGCGCGAGGTTGGGCAGGTTAACCTCGAGCTAACGATTCATAGCATTCGATTTGGCGAACAATTTACCAAGACGCTTTTCGTGCAGTTCGGAGGAAATAGTGTCTTGCGACAGTTAGGCGACGCGATCTGGAAAGCGAGTGGTGCGCGGGACCGTTACGTCATCGACCTGCATCTGAGTTTGCTTTATGCAAAATTGCCCTCAAAGACCAAGCAGAGACTAGCCGAAAACGTACGGCTGCCATTTCGCAAGGTTCGTTTCACCTCGATTTGTGCGATGCGATGTATTCATCCGACGACGACAACAATCGAGGTAGAGCAATGGAAATTACTCGCGCCATAAAAAATAAACGCCGGAAGCATCACGCTCCCGGCGTTTCCCTTTGATCCCTAAGCTATACAAATTGGAAACACTGCGGCGGCGTAAAAGTTCCAGAGAAACTAGGAGCGGCCAACACCCGAACCGGTGCGATTCGATTAACGCGGTGAGGAATTGGCGGGAGAGGGCGAGGCCGTCGGCGAAGATGCCGGCGTTGCAGAGGTAGAACTGGATTGTTTCTGCAACGCTTCCTGCAAAAGTTTTTTCTCTTCGGGGAAAACGAAGCCGGAATTGGCAGCGTCAACGAATTCATGAGCGGCATCGGCTTTGCCGTCATCAAGCAAGAGCACAGCAAGGTAGAGGGCGACGCGGGCATCGTGCAATTTCTCGGGCGGAAGTTTTTGCAAGACCGCGATTCCGTCGCGGATTCGGCCTTGCGAATTTAAAGAAAGCGCTTGGGCAACGACACAGGGCGGCTCGGTCGGCGCTTGATCGAAGGCCGCCTTGGCAACGCGCTGGCCTTCGCTGCGGTTGCGATCAAGAACAATGGACAGGCGGGCATACTCCGCTGCAATCAGCGGTTCTTCTGGAGAGGTTTCATGCAAACGCATGGCGGTGAGATAGAGATTAGGCAGATCATTGCTGGCGCGATAAATCTCAAACAAGGCATCGAGCGCTTCGCGACGACTCAATGGATTATGGGCGACGCGCAACCAAAGTTGCTCCGCCTGGTTCGGCAGATTCCATTTCGAGGCGAGACGAGCCAGTCGAATTTCACGCTCGGGATTTTCTTCGCAGGCGCGCTCGGCATCGTGCCAGAGAGAAACAGATTCCGCATCGGCGCCTTCCTGGCGAGATTGTTGTTTCGCATACACCTGATAGGCGAGGCGCAGATATTCAGAGTCCCCCCAGTTACCGCCCTTCGTCCAACGGCGTAGGCGCGACCAATTTTTTTGCGCGGTAAAAGCATCGGCGACTTCAACGGCCGGCGGGGGATTGGCAGTTTTTTCCGGCGGCAACTTCTCCATCCAGCGCAGGACTTCGGTGCTCATGCCGTTGCCATTCATCCATGCCATCAGCGCCGCGAGATCTTCGGGTTGCCGCGCCGCCACTGGTTTCACTTTCTCGAGTAAGGTCGCCAGTTTTTTTTGATCGAGTTTCTTGTAAAAATCCAAGCAAAGCAGGTCGTCGGAAAACGTGACCTGCGGGCTCAGCTGCAGTTCCTGGGCGAAACGATCGGCTGCCTCGAAGTCGCTATGCTGAACCGCGTCACTCAGCAAAGCGCGAAGGGAACCGGCGCGAAACGGAGCGCTTTTGGCGAGGTGCTCGAGGGCTTTCCGCGCCTGCGCGTTTTTCTGCGAATCGGGCGATTTGATCCGAACTGCGGCAAGATTGTATTGATACGTTTCGTTGCCCGGTTCCTTTTCCAAGGCTGCAGCGAAATGGCGTTCCTGGCCTGCTTCATCGCCCTGCGCCCGCGCCAACCATCCGGCAACGACATGGTAAGGCGCACTTTCGCGGTTCTCCTTCGGCACGCTTTCGAGGGCTTTGCGGGCTGCATCGAGCTGACCGAACCGTAAAGCGGCCGAGGCGAGGTTGAGCTGGCTATCGATGTCGCGCGGCTGCAAGCGTGCGATCTGCGCGCGCCAGACGACAGTTTCGGCGCGATTTTGTTTCTCGGTTGCTTCGGCGAGAATTTGATAGGCCGCTAACGAATCATGATTGATCTGTAACGCATGTCGCGCGGCATCATTCGCGCCATTAAAATTTCCCTGCTTCAGATTCGTTTCGGCCTGCCGTAGCAAGCGCGATTCTCGCCAGGCGTTAACGATTTCTGGACCAATGGTAAGAATAAGCAGCCCGAGCGCGAATCCGGCAATGACCGCCAGGACGATCAGACCGCCGCGGACAGAACGAGCCTGACCTACCGAAGCCAGTCTGTTTGTCTGTCGCCGAAGCTGGTGCATCACCGGATCTGTCATCGCGTTGCTATGGTCTGCGCGCGATTCCCTCTAAATAGAGTACCGTTCAAGCCCGCGCCGTCTCCGCTTCTGCCACGACCGGAACCTCCTCGATCGCTTCAATCGCTTCATCGCGCAGACGCTCCCCCCAAACATAGCGTGTGAGCAATACTTTGATCGTCGCCGTCAACGGCACTGCCAAAATCGGACCAAGCAATCCCCCAATGAGCAAACCCCAGACGAAAATCGAAACAATCACCGTCATCGGGTGAAGCCCGACGGAATTGCCGACGATGCGCGGCGCGTAAAACAAGCCCTCGAGATTTTGCACCACGATGAAGATCAGCGTGACAAGCAATGGGTGAGTGAAGTCGCCCCATTGTGCGACGGCGATCAGAACGGCCGGAATCCAGCAGACAATGATCCCGATGTATGGAACCATCGTAAGAATGGCAACAAGACAACCGATGAGGGCGGCAAAATTTAATCCCGGCGGAGGAAGGAACGAGAGTGTCGTGCCAATCAGAATGCCATCGACGAGACAGACGAGGAGTTGCCCGCGAAAATAGGCGATGATGTAACTGTTGATCTGCAAGAGAACGTCGGCAACTTCGTCTTTGAGGGGGGAATTACGAAGCGGCAAATATTCTTTCCAGCGGCGCTGGATGGCGGGCCGTTGTTTAAGAAGGAAGAACAAATAAATCGGCACCAGGACCAGGC
>QHXE01000584.1 GCA_003222835.1 Acidobacteriota bacterium
CGGCCCGTGAAAGACGAGCACATCGATCGGGTAATCGAGCAACTTCGCGAGGGTTCTGCTTCGCTCGAACCGGTCGAAGATCGCGGCGCGCAGTTGGGCGACACGGTCACCGCCAGTTTTCACGGGAAATTCATCAACGATCCTGACGCTGAACCGATTAACGTCGAGGACGTCGATGTGGTACTCGGCGGCGAAGGCGTCGTGCCCGAGATTAACGACAACTTGACCGGCGCTAAACCCGATGACGAAAAAAGTTTTGCCGTGGATTACCCGGCGAACTTCAGCTCAAAAGGTCTGGCCGGCAAACTGGTCGAATACACGGTGAAAGTCAGCGCGGTTCGCATCAAGGAACTTCCCGATCTCGATGACGAATGGGCGCAGAGTCTCGGCGACGAGATTGAATCGCTTTCGGATTTGCGTGCGAAAGTGCGCTCAGATCTCGAATCACAAGCAAAGACTGAAGCTGAAGGAAAGCTGCGCGCCGACCTCGTGCGCAAATTGGTCGACGCACATCAATTCGAATTGCCGGAGCGTCTGGTCGAACATCAAACTCAGCATCGCTTTGAATCTGTCGTGCGCGACATGATTGGACACGGTATCGATCCACGCAATCCTGAACTGCAATGGGACAAGGCGCGTGACTCTTTGAAGGAGCAAGCGGGCTACGATCTACGCAGCTCGCTCTTGCTGGAACGCATCGCCGATGAAGAAAAAATCGAAGTCAGCGATCAGGAAATCGAAGACGAGATCAATGCGATCGCCGACACATCAAGACAGACGCCGGAGCAAGTGCGCGCTGTCTTGACAAAGCAAGGGGGCGAACGTAGCATCGCTGGCAGGTTGCGAAATGGCAAAGCGCTCGACTTTTTAGTCGCGAATGCGAGCGTAACCGACGAAGAATGGCGCGAGGAAGAGAGCCAAAGAGACGCAGAGGCCGTAGAGTCGGAACCGGAATGAAAAGGAGTTTCATTTCTCACAGTTCTGAGTCTGGCCTTTTTCTTTTTGTTGAAGCCTTTGTCTGTGCCTCTGTCCCTCGGTGGCAAGCTCAATCATGAACCGGGAAACCATGGCTCTGATTCCGATGGTCGTCGAGCAAACGTCGCGTGGCGAGCGCGCGTTTGACATCTACTCGCGACTGCTCAAAGACAACATCATATTTCTAGGCACACCCATCGACGATCAGATCGCGAATTTGATCGTCGCGCAACTGCTTTTCCTCGAAGCCGAAGACCCGGAGAAAGACATCAACCTCTATATCAATTCACCGGGCGGCGTAGTCACGGCGGGATTGGCGATTTACGATACGATACAATTTATTCGGCCCGACGTCACGACGATCTGCGTCGGCATGTGCGCCTCGATGGGCGCGCTGCTGCTGACTGCCGGAGCAAAAGGAAAGCGCTTTGCCTTGCCGAATTCTCGTATTCTCATTCATCAGCCATCGGGCGGCATGCAGGGTCAGGCGACCGATGTCCGCATTCACGCGGAAGAACTCATACGTATTCGCGAGCTGACCTCGCAAATTCTTGCCAAACATACCGGTCAGAGTCTCGAGCAAATCGAACTCGACGTGGAGCGCGATCGATATTTGGGTGCCGTTCAAGCCAAAGAATATGGTTTAATAGACGAGGTGATCGCGCACCGCGAGTAGCGTAAGCTTCAGCTTACGCCCTGGTTGCCAAAATGATCGCATATTAGAAGTCAACGCAACGGCCCCCGACGTCGAGCCTGAAGTTACCCTAAGTCCGAAATGGAGTTCTCCAAGACATGGTAAGACGAGCTGACGACACCCTGCGCTGTTCATTTTGCGGTAAGTCGCAGAATGAAGTTAAGAAACTCATTGCCGGCCCCACGGTCTACATCTGCAATGAGTGCATCGACATCTGCAACGAGATCATCAGCGACGACCAGCAAGCTGAGTCGGTGGCGTCGCGTCCGCCTTTGCCGAAGCCCGGCGAGATCAAAGCTTTTCTCGACGAATACGTCATCGGACAGGAAGAGACGAAGAAGCGGCTCGCGGTCGCCGTCTATCAACATTACAAGCGTATAGAACTCTCGCGCCGGCGCGCCGACGTCGAGATTCAAAAATCCAACATCGCGCTGATTGGCCCGACCGGCACGGGCAAGACTCTGCTGGCCCAAACACTGGCGCGCATGTTGAGCGTTCCTTTCACCATCGTCGATGCGACGACGCTGACTGAAGCGGGTTATGTCGGCGAAGACGTTGAGAACATCATTCTCAAACTGTTGCAGTCGGCGAACGGCGACGTCGAACGCGCGCAGCAGGGCATCATCTACATCGACGAGATTGATAAGATTTGTCGGAAGGATGAAAACCCTTCGATTACGCGTGACGTTTCCGGTGAAGGTGTGCAGCAAGCGCTGCTTAAGATTCTGGAAGGCACAGTCGCAAACGTTCCGCCGCAGGGGGGACGCAAGCATCCGCATCAGGAGTTCTTTCCCGTTGATACGACCAACATCCTCTTCATTTGCGGGGGCGCATTCGTCGGATTAGAGAAAGTTGTCGAGCGCCGCCTGCGTAACAAGTCGCTCGGCTTCCACGCTGAAGTGAAGTCGGGTTCGCAACGCCAGGCTGACGCGCTCGCGCATGTTCAGCCCGAGGACATGATTCGTTACGGCTTGATTCCCGAATTCGTGGGGCGTCTGCCGGTGGTTGGCATCTTACACGAACTTGACGAGGCCGCCTTGATTAAGATTCTCACTGAGCCAAAGAACGCGTTGGTCAAGCAGTATCAGAAAAAATTCGAATTCGACGCCGTCAAGCTGCGATTCACCGAAGACGCGCTGCGCGCCGTGGCGCGTCAAGCCTTGCAACGCAAAGTGGGCGCGCGCGGGCTGATGATGATCCTCGAAGAGCTGCTGCTTGAGGCCATGTA
>QHXE01000585.1 GCA_003222835.1 Acidobacteriota bacterium
TGAAGGGCATCTGGAATTTCGCGCTTTCGGCTGCGTAGATGAAGTCGCAGTGCGTCAGCATGGTGGTGCCGCCGCCGATGGCCGCGCCCTGGACCGCCACAACCAATGGCTTGTCGAAGTTGACGAATGCATTCATCAGGCCGGCCTGTGGTGATTCGCCGGGCCCTGGAGGATTCTTGAGAAAATCCTCGATATCGTTGCCCGCGCAGAACGAATCTCCCGCGCCGTGCCAGAGGATGACACGCGTGTTCTCGTCATTCGCCGCCTCGTTGAAAATGCCGGCGAGAGCCACATACATGGCTGATGTCATCGCATTTCGCTTTGTCGGGCGGTTCAACTGGATACGCAGGACGCTTCCTGCGCGTTCGGTAACAATATCAGCCATTGTCGAAGTCCTGATCCGTTTGGTGAATTTCACTGTGAGTCGAAGTTTCGGGGCGGCTCCCGTCGCCCCGACAGTTCGTCACGCTAGACCGCATGTTCTTTTGCTTTCGGAATGGCACCACTTCGATGCAAACCATCGATTTCGGCCGCACTGAATCCGAGCTGCCGAAGAACCTCGTCGTTGTGTTCTCCAATCTTCGGGGCGCGCTTCGCGGGCACCTTGGTGACGCCATGCACCTGAAGCGGGCTGCTGATTGTGGACGTCAGCTTGCCGCCGGCACCATTGAGCGGAACGATGATGTCGTTCGCCTGGAGCTGGGGATCTTTGATCACCTCTTGTGGCCCACGCACCGCTCCGAACGTCACGTGAGCGCCATTGAACACCTCGTACCAATGCGCCATCGGCTCGGCACAGAATATCTCGTCGAGGATCGCCGTGAGCTGCGGCATGTTCGCCATTAGCTTCGCCGGATCGGAGAAACGCGGATCGGTCAGAAGATCAGGGCGGCCGATGGCCTTGGCGACGGCTGCCAGCTTGTCGGGTGTGACGAGGAGAACGAACCAGGTGTCATCCTTGGCGCGATAAACGTTCATTGCCGCATTCGCCGGGTTCTTGCGATCGTGCAGCCCGAAGAATTTCGCATCGCACAGCGCGGCCTGGATCGAGACGCTGGCGGACCACACGCCTTCGGCAAGCAGCGAGGTCGTGACATGCGCCCCCTCGCCCGTGCGCTCGCGACGATATAGGGCAGTGACGATCGCGGAATAGAGCCCGACGGCGGTGGCGTTGTCGCCGCTGCCCGCCACCGGCCAGGTTGGGGGTGCCCCCGCATCGCGCGTCATCGACAATAGGCCGCTACGCGCCCAGTATGAGGTGATGTCGAAGCCGGGGAGATTTGCATCCGGCCCCTTGTCGCCGAAGCCTGAGATCTCCGCGTAGATGAGCCGCGGGTTCCACCGCACCACATCCTGATAATCGAGCTTCAATCGTGCGCGCGCGGGATGCGGCGTATTGACGATGAGCACGTCAGCCCATTTGACGAGCTTTTCGAGAACTTGTTGCGCGCTGGGGGATTTCAGATCAAGAGCGATGCCGCGCTTGTTGCGATTGGCGAGGTGCCAGGGGTAAGCATCCTCGGCGACCGGCTGCGGCGGCAGGTGGTTCGCAATTCGCCACAGGTCGCCGCTCGGTGGCTCCACTTTGATGACGTCGGCACCGAAGTCGGACAGGATCACGGCAGCACTGGGGCCCGCGATGAAGCTCGCGAGATCTACCACCTTGAGTCCAGAAAAAATGTTGTCGTTCGGCATGTTTGCCTCCTTAGTGTTGAAGTTCGAGCGCGATCGAAACGCGGCGGTCATCGTCGTTCAGTTTTTCCAGTGTCCGGAAAATCCAGCCGAGCAGGCGGGTTTGGACCTGGCGTCGGTTGATCTCGTTCAGCATCTCGTGTCGACCGCCCGGATAAAAATCGAAGACGATGTCACGCAGCCCGGCATCGCGGTAGCGGCCAATCAGTGTGTGGAGTCCGCGCAGCTGCTGTCCGACGGGGTCTTCGCTTCCGGAGAACAAATAGATCGGCAGATCGCCGCGGATCTTGCGGAGTGCGACCGGATCGTACAACCGCGGCGCGGTGCCGAGGAACGAAGCAAGAGAGTCGGGATGAAGGTCTTCAAAGCAGAGGGGATCAGCCATGAACGCGTCGACGATCGCCTGATCGCGGCACAACCAGTCGAAGGGCGTGCGCGCAGGCTCGAATGCGGCGTTGAGGAGGTTGCTGCCCGTGGTCTCCGGACCCGCGGTCCGGGCCAAACCTTCAAGCGCTCCCGATCCGGAGAGGATCAAACCATTAAGCTCGCGGCTAAAGTCGATGATGTATCTCTGCGCGGCAAAGGATCCCAAGTCGTGCCCCAGGAGGAGCAGCGGCAGGTCGGGATTTTCCTCTCTGGCGATTTCGCTCAGGCGGACCATGTCCTGGACGAGAAGTTCAAAGCCGCCCCTGCCCAATTCTCCCAATTGCGAGTGGGCCGAGAGGCCGTGCCCGCGATGATCGTTGGCGTAGACGGTGAGACCTGCCGCAACGAGCGCATCGACGGTGTCGGCGTAGCGCCCCATATGTTCGCCCATCCCGTGGGCGATCTGAACAACAGCGCGGACCGGGCCGCGGCTGTCCCAGCGGGCGCACGCGATGCACAGTCCGTCGGAGCTGGTCAGTAGGAACCGCTCTGTCGGAACTGGGGTGGGAGAAGGCGTTGCCATCGCAAATGTCCGGT
>QHXE01000555.1 GCA_003222835.1 Acidobacteriota bacterium
TCGACTTTGGCGAAGAGGATGCGTTGCCGCGACCCGCTAGCAGTCAACCCTGCATCAACGCTGCGGGCCGCGCTCGCCAGCTTTTCGTTCGAAGCGTCGTACCACTCTTTGGAGATGGCAATCAGCCGTTTGCGCAACTCCTTATCGCTTATCCGTGGCGTCCCCGTCGCAGGCGTATAGAGTCTTTTCCCGAGCGCCCTCATGAAAAGATCGTTCGAAGTCTTTTCCGAGATGATCGGATAGTAACCAGTGATGATGACGTGAGCATTCGGAAAAGAAGCAGCGATCCTTTCCAGCAGGTCTTCGACGGGCGCTCCGCATTTCGCTTGCGCCAATTCACGAATTCCGGCCGGCGTGTTCGAGGCATTCAAGAGCCGGCGCGCATCTATGTCGTTTATACAACCATCTACCAGCACCAGATCGACCTGGGACCGATCGGAGTACGATCGGAGCGCGTAATTAATCTGTTCGTTCACGGTCGGCACCGCGCGGTTAATCTCACCATCAATCCAAACGGTGGAGCTGTCCGGCGGATTTCCGGTTGAACCGATTACGGCGCCGGAATGAGCTTCGATCTTTGCGCGCACTTCTCTCCCGGTGGTTTGCTCTAGCCAGGTCTCGACCTGATGCCACGCTTTGTGCTCTTCTTTGAGACCCTGGCCCCAGAGGATCGAATCACCGAGCACCAGCAAGTTCAGTGGTCGTTCAGCAGATGGGACGTTCTGCGCGCAAACAGAGGACGATAAAAGGAAGCTTAGCGCCGCGACGGCGACGAGCGAATGCCTGGCGAAATGCGCGCTAAGTTTCATTAAGGGGCTCGGGGTGGATTTTAACAGATTTGCAGTTTTCAGTTTTCAATTCAATTGGCAATTTTGCTTATCATGCGCTGAGTTCATCGATGAAATGTTCAAGCAGGTTTAGCGAAACCCTGAGTCGATAATCTCGGGTCGAACGCAGGTCGTCGATCGGCGAAATCTCGCTCGCAAAGATCGCGCGCGCGGCTGCGATCGAATCGATTGTTTGGTTGCGCAGCGCATTCTCGGTCTGAACGCAGCGAAGTGGGATCGGGGCAATGCTGCCCAGCGCGATTCTCACGGTTTCGATCTTACCGTCGGTCATCGATCCCACCGCCGCGAAGCAAACTTTCGAAATCGCCTGCGCCTTGCGAGTGCCGACTTTGCGATAGTAGTGCGTCAACCGATTCGCCGCGCGCGGCAATCGAATCGCTCGCAGCAATTCATCGGGCCGAATGTCCATCTGCTTGTAACCGCTATGGAATTTGAAATATGGGATTCGGCGCTCGCCATGTTTCGACACCAGCTCAAGCTCCGCGTCGTAAGCCAGCAATGCCGGGGGCGAGTCAGCGGCGGGCGAAGCATTAACGATATTGCCGCCTAGTGTGCCGCGGTTCTGGATAGCAATACCGCCGGTTTCTTTCGCGGCCTGACAAAGCATTGGGAACTCTTTGCGCAGGATCTCGTGATTCTGAACTTCGGTGTACGTGGTCAAAGCGCCAAGCGAAACGAAAGTGTCCGTTACTTCGATCCCTCGAAGCTCCGGCAATTTCCAAATGTTGAGGTAATTCTGGTGCGGCAACTTGCCGGCTTCGAGCAGCACCATCAGATCGGTGCCGCCGGCGAAAGGTCTCCAGGCGCAGCTATCAGAAGCGATGATAGTCAAAGCTTCGGACAACGACTGAGGCGTCACGAGTTGATATGCTGGAATGAACGCACGCACAGCGAATACTTATCGGCTCCGTTTCCATTCGGGATACTTTCCCGGGTTTGTTTTGCCGCTATTTATTTCGTCCATGGCGTCTCGCATCATTGTGGCTAATCTCTCAGCGTCTCCAAGGCCACAGGCGCGCTTGAGGCGAGCCGTAACCGCTGCGGCCGACATGTCAACTTTGATTTCTCTTCTCATCCTAAATTCCATCCTGCGAAGCAAAGGTCGAACTTCTTGTTTTTTTAACAAGTTTCTTCGACACATAAATCCCGTAGGGATGAAATGTTTATAGACACCCGTATGCTTACGTTTACAGCTCCGTAGGAGCGTAATGTATATCGCGCTTTTATTTCGCTCCTACGGAGCTTGGATTGGTTTGTAATCGCGGTAGCTATAAACATTCTGCTCCTACGGAGCTAACGCGTTTGCTTGCTGCTCCGCCGCGCTGCGAAGTCCGCGTTAATGAACCGAGACGTTCCCATTGATTTTATTTAGCGAATTTCTCTCGCCCGTAGTCATGAAGAAAATAATCAAGCTCTCTCCAGCTGGGCCTTCCTAAACCCTTATAGTTATTCACGAACTCTTCGAGAACTTCTTTGAATCGCCGATAGTCTTTTAGATCCCCCAGCGGTTGAGATGAGAATCGGTCCTGCCTTTGATACGCTTTCAAAACTTTATCCACAATGCTGTCATATATGGGGTATGAAGAGGGGTTGTGAAAGCTACAGTATTTGGTCGCGAAGGAATAGTTTCTTCGTTCCTTTCC
>QHXE01000556.1 GCA_003222835.1 Acidobacteriota bacterium
GGTCACCACCGGTATCCCGGCAGACTCTTTGTGGTCGAAGGCACGGACGGCAGCGGCAAGTCCACTCAGCTTCAGTTGCTCTATCAATGGCTCAAAGCCGAAGGCTACCCAGTCTTCTTTTCGGAATGGAACTCGTCGCCGCTGGTTAAGGACACGACCCGCCGAGCGAAGAAGCGACGCCTGTTCACCCCCGCGACATTTTCCTTGCTGCACGCGACGGACTTTGCCGATCGCACAGAGCGCAACATCGTTCCGCCCCTGAAAGCAGGCGCGATCGTTTTGGCCGATCGTTATATCTATACGGCCTTTGCGCGCGATGTCGCGCGCGGTTGCGATCGCGCTTGGGTGCGCGAAGTCTATAAGTTTGCCGTCAAGCCTACGGTGGCCTTTTTCTTTCGCGCGCCACTGGACGTGGCTGTCGATCGCATCGCTTCCGCGCGTCCGACGCTGAAGTATTACGAAGCCGGCATGGACATGGACTGGTCTGACGACGAGGAAGACAGCTTTAAAATCTTTCAGGGCAAGATCCTCGACGAATACGATCACATGGTTAGCGAGTTCGGCCTCACCCTGATCGACGGCACGCAAGCGATTCGCACCCAGCAACGACAAATGCGTGAGATTGTCAGCCGCTACTTGAAAGAGAAACTTAAAGAGAAGGCGGTACTGACGAAATGAAAGAAATGAAGTTTTACGGCAAGCCGCTGCCGAACGTCGAGATCGAAGCCTACAGCGGCAAGCTGATCGTGATCGAAGGAACTGATGGCGTCGGACGCTCGACTCATGTCGCGCTGTTGCGCACGTGGCTGGAATCAATCGGCTACGCCGTGCTGGATACCGGGATGACCCGCTCGGTGCTCGCCGGACGCGGAATCAAGAATGCCCGCGCAGGTCACACTCTGGGCCGGCTCACGATGCAACTATATTACGCGACAGACTTCGCTGACCGGTTGGAGAATCAAATGCTGCCGGCGTTGCATGCCGGCTTCATCGTGCTAACGGATCGTTACATCTACTCGGCCATCGCGCGCGCGGTTGTCCGCGGCGCCGATCCGGAATGGATGCGCGCGATCTACGGCATCGGGCTGGTACCGGACGCGGTCTTTTATCTGCGCCTCGGATCGGTGGAAGAACTGGCGGCGCGCGTGCTGGAGTCGGGCCGCGGTTTCGATTACTGGGAATCGGGAATGGATTTGGGCCTGGGAAATGATTATTACGACAGCTTTATCGCTTATCAAAAATTGCTGCTCAAGGAATTTGATCGGATGAGCGGCGAGTATGGATTTCAAGTAATAGATGCGTCTCGGTCCATCAAGCGAGTGGAGAATGATCTTAAGCGTCTGATCACACGCGTAATCGAAAGCGAACCGGCGAGGACTGAAGCGATCGTGAGCGTAGGCGGAAGCCCGAGCGCAAAGGAGAATATCCTAGGCTGAATTTCCTTAGCAGGGTGTTCACACCTGAGGAAACTGAATTTCTCTAGCCCAGGCGTTTGCGCCTGGGAAACGGTGTTCATTCAATTAGATTGCAGCCCCATTCATAGGGCTTTTCGTGATTCACTGACCCGAGCCGAACGCCTCCTGAAGGAGGCTTGACGATCAAATCGCTAACAGTTTCCCAGGCGTAAACGCCTGGGCTAGAGAAAAAGCACACTGCTAAATCTTCGCACATGAAGATCGCCGCCATCGATGTGGGATCGAATTCGATCAAGCTGGTCGTCGTCGACGCCGCGGCGAGCGATTCGTTTGCGGTGCTGGCGCGCGAAAAAGACACTGTACGCCTGGGCCACGACACGCTGCGACTGGAACAGCTCTCCCCTGCGGCCATCGAACGCGCGACCGATTGCATCAAGCGATTTCGCTCGATCGCGGAAGCGCGCGGCGCGGAACGAATCTTTGCCGTGGCGACTGCTTCGGTCCGTGAAGCGCGCAATTCATCTCAATTCATCAGAGAGGTCGAACGCAAGGCGGGGGTCTCGGTTGAGATTCTTTCCGCAATTGAAGAGGCTCGCCTAATCGGACTGGCGGCGGCGCAGGGATGCGCGGCGCCCAACGCTTCGATCATCAACATCGATATTGGCGGCGGCTCGACTGAGATTTCCCTGATGCGCGATTCGTCGCCCGCCGGACTTTTTTCGGTGAAGCTCGGAGCCGTCGGACTCAGCGAGCAATTTATTACCTCGGACCCGCCAAAGCCGAAAGAATTGAAAGCTCTGCGCGAAGAAGTGCGCGCTGCCTTGGAGCGGCCGGCGAGAGAATTGAAGGGCACGCGCTGGCAACACGCGACCGGCACTTCGGGCACGATTCTGGCGATCGGCACGGCTTTGCGTTTGCGGGCCTTAAGCGAGGAAGAGCGTCAGTCAGAAGGCGCCCGACCAGCCGGTGACGAGATTACCTCTGCTAAGCTCGGGCGGTTTAATTCTCGCAGCGGTGAAATGAGCGTAGCCGAACGGCGCACGCTTCCCGGCATCAGCAATCAACGATCGGAAATCATTGTCGCGGGCGGACAGATCCTCGAAGGGGCCATGCGCGCGCTGAATATCGAGGTGCTGCGAACCTGCAGTTGGGCTTTGCGCGAAGGCGTGTTGATCGATCGATTGCGCGAGATCGAAGCCGAGTCGCGTCCGCCGCTGCCGGACATCACCGATTACCGCTTGCGCGGCGTTCATGCGGTCGGCCGTCGTTTCGGATACGAAGAGGCTCATGCATATCAGGTCGCTCGGCTTGCCGAAAGAATCTTTGATTACCTGGCGCGATCGAACTCAACGACTCTTAATCGTCATCACCGTACGATGCTCTCGGCGGCTGCGTTGCTTCACGACGTCGGTTATCACATCGCGCACGAATCGCATCACAAACATTCGCTCTATCTGATCAAGAATTCGGAACTTACCGGCTTTTCGGAAGCCGAGCGTGACGTAATTGCGAACGTCGCGAGATATCACCGTGGGTCAGAGCCAAAAGAACGTCACGAATATTTCGCTGCGTTGAACCAAGCAGACCGCGAAACGGCGATTACGCTGGCAGCGATTCTGCGCATCGCCGATGCGCTCGACCGCCGTCACGACAGTCGCGTG
>QHXE01000557.1 GCA_003222835.1 Acidobacteriota bacterium
GCGATGGTCGATCGGGAAATCGCGCAGCTCGTCAGCACATACAAGATGCTGCACGCCGCGCCGGAGCTGTCACATTATGAAGTAAAGACCTCCGCGTTCTTCGCCGCGCAGCTACGCGCTTTCGGCTACGAGGTGACCGAGCACGTGGGAAAGTTCACGCAGCCGAATTGGAAAGGCTATGGCGTGATCGCGGTGATGAAGAATGGCGACGGCCCGACCGTTTTGGTGCGCACCGATCTTGACGCGCTGCCGGTGGAAGAGAAGACCGGCCTTCCCTACGCAAGCACGGTCAAAACGAAGAACGACGCCGGCCAGGACGTCAGCGTGATGCACGCCTGTGGCCACGACATTCACATTACGAACATGCTGGGCACGGCGAAGATGCTCGCGCAGTTGAAAGATCAGTGGCGGGGCACTTTGGTTTTGATCGGGCAACCGGCGGAAGAAACGATCGACGGCGCTAAAGCGATGCTGGCCGACGGGCTTTACTCGAAGATTCCCAAGCCTGATTTCGCGATTGCGCTTCATGACAATGCAGAGCTGGAAGCCGGGAAGGTGGCATATTGTCCGGGCTTTGCATTGGCGAACTCTACTTCGGTCGAGATCACCATTCGTGGAATCGGCGGGCATGGTTCGAAGCCAGAATCGACGAAGGATCCAATAGTCGTTGCCTCGCAAACGATTGTGGCGCTGCAAACGATTGTCAGTCGCGAGAATTCACCACTCGATCCCGCCGTCGTCACGGTTGGCTCGATTCACGGCGGCGCAAAATCCAATATCATTCCCGACGAAGTCAAACTCCAGCTCAGCGTTCGTTCTTACAAGGAGGAGGTGCGGCAGCGGATCCTCGCTTCGATCGCGCGCATCGCTAAAAACACTGCGTTGGCGGCAGGAATTCCTGAAGCGCTCGCGCCGATTGTAAAAGTCAGCGACACCGAAGTTACTCCGGCGACTTACAACGATCCGAAACTGACTGAGCGGCTGGCGGGCGCCTTCGAAAAAACTCTGGGGGCAAGCAATGTCGTGAGGTGGCCGCCCATCATGGGCAGCGAAGACTTCGGCAATTTTAGTTTGGACAATCAGATTCCGAGTTGCATGTTTTGGCTGGGCGCGGTTGAGCCAACGAAAGTCGAAGCGAGCAAAACATCGGGGAAACCTCTGCCGTCGTTGCACTCAAGCTTGTTCGAGCCGCTGCCGGAACCGACTCTGCGCACAGGCGTCAAAGCAATGACGACAGCGGTGCTTGAATTGATGAAGAAGTAGTCCCATTCTTGGTGTCTTTGAGCCTCGGCGGGAGATCTTTCAAGCAGAGTTGCGACGAAAACCAAAACATAGATCTTTAAGGAGCATGTAAATGGGAAAAGGTGATCAGCGATCGCGACGCGGTAAGATTCATCGCGGCACGTTCGGAAAGCGACGGCCAAAAAAGACAAGACACACTGCGAAGCCCGAAACCTCGAATGAATCTTCGGATAAGAGCACGAAGAAAGAACCGGAAGCTTCCGAGTAATTCTTAACCGCAGAGGAGTCAGAACCACCTGCGGCAGCGGGCGGTTGGTCGCAGACCTTTATAGCGCGTCGCTGGACACAGATTAACCGCCCGCTACCGCAGACGGTTCTGACTCCTCCGCGTGGTACTCTGCGGCGTCTGCGGTTAAACTCTCAAATGCAATGGAGAATCCTTCCGAACTGCTTGCAGATTCCGGCGATAAGAGCCGAGACCAATTTAACAATTGGATCGCTGTCAGCGTAGCGATCCTGGCTGCCTTTATGGCCGTAACCAAAGTCAAAGACGACAATATCGTCCAGGCGATGTTGCAGGCAAAGTCAGACGCGGTCGATACCTGGAACGAATATCAATCGAAGCGAATTAAGCATCACCTACTGGAACTGGGCCAGGATCAGGCCACCGCCATGCGAGCCAACGCCCCAGCTCAGAGTGCGACGGTCTTGGAAGATCAATTGAAACGATATGACTCAGAGATGGCGCGTTATGGTAACGATGAAAAGGACCTGCAAGCGAAAGCCCGCGGCCTCGAAGACAAGTATGACGCGTTGAATTATCGCGACGATCAGTTTGATTTGTCAGACGCCGCGCTGTCGGTCTCGCTGGCCATGCTGGCAGTGACTGCTTTGACGCGCAAGCGTTGGCTGTTCTGGACCTCGTTGGTCTTCGCCGCGTTCGGGGTGGCCATGGGACTCGCCGGGCTGTTGGGTTTGCCTTTGCATCCGAACTGGTTGAGCAAACTGCTTTCGTAAGCCGCAGTCATGAAGCTTAACTTCCCAATCAAACTCAATCTACGAGCGCATCGCGATTCCGCGCTGCCGGTTAAGCCGAAAGAAATCGCGCCGCACTTTGAATTGGGCTCGCGCGGTGAGGCCCTCGCAGTCGAGCATCTGTCACGCGCCGGCTATCGCATCGTGGCCGCAAATTTCAGCCTGCCGATTGGCCGCAACACGCGTGATGTGATCGTGACTGCGGAGATCGACATCGTGGCCTACGACGGACCGACGCTCTGTTTCATCGAGGTCAAAACGCGCGCTTCAGACGAGTTTGCTCCGCCGCAAATCAATGTTGACCTGCGCAAGCGCCGCCAGATTGCGCGCGCCGCACGCGGATATCGAAGGATGCTTGGACTTATGAATGCAGCGTATCGCTATGACGTAGTGACCGTGGTTGTGCCAAAGGACGAAGAAGAAAACCCGCGCATTGAATTGTTCAGAGGCTTTTGGACAGATGAAAAGCTGCGTAAAAGGAATTGGCATGATGCGCGTTGGGATTAGTGGTGGGGAGAACA
>QHXE01000558.1 GCA_003222835.1 Acidobacteriota bacterium
TAGCGGGAGTTTACTGCGGGTTCGATCGACACATTCCTAACAGTTCTTTTTTGTGTAGTTTAAGGCGTCCGGTTGGTATTACCCACGGTGGGTAATCTGCAGCTCGTCCAGCTTCAGTGCCTTGGCCAAAGCCTGCTGCACCAAAGTTTGCTTCGAGAGCACATAGGTAGCGCGAGGGGAACCTTTCTCGCCTTGCCGGGGATAGAGCAGAACGAACTGCTGAATCCGTTGCAACTCTTCGAGGAGTTGTTCCATGGAAAGATCGCTCCAAGCGGCTTTGGCCTGGCGATGCACATACTGCAATAGAGAGATGCCCAGCATGCAGTAAAACGCATGGATGCGGATCTTGCGGTCGGTCCAGTGATGCATCGGTCCCCAACCCAGCCACGCTCCGTCTTTCAGGCCACGGAAGACGCGCTCCACCTGTTGCTGGCCGGCATAACCGGCCACCACTTGTTCCGCCGTCCAGTCCAGGCGGTTGGTGAGCAACACGGTTCGGCCTAAACGATGACCGAGCAGGCGCTCAAACGCGGCCTGATCGAAATCAAACTGGAGCCGCCATGGGCCGTCGTGAGATTCCAATTGATAGCGAATTACATCGGAGAGGAATTGCCCGGACAACCACTTCTGAATCTTGCGCGTGATGCCTTCCTCAGTCCAACGTGACCGAGGTTTATTCAATTCCTTCGAGAAACGTCGCAGGGACTGCAGCGTGCGGCTGATGCTGGTGGTCAGGCTGTGCAGTTGCTCGGCGGCGAAAGGCGCCGAATACTTCAGCACCGCGAGATATTCCTGGCCGTGCACCAGCAGCTTCTCGGCCACGGCCCGCACGCCCGGTTGTTCCGCGCTGCAGGGCAGCAGTTCTTCCGTGGCGCGCTCGCGCAACTCCTGCGGCGCTTGATTCCACGGCAGGGCAGAAATCCATCCCAGCCCCGCCTCTTGCAGTTGCAGGGTGTTGTCCAGTGCGGCCGTGCCCTTGTCGAAGACCAGCGTGACCGTGTCGCGCGCCATCTGGCTTTGATCCAACAGGCGCACGATGCGTGCCAACGCTACGGAGAACTCTTCCACATCCGCCACGTTGCCCGGGTAGACGTGGTGGCATAGGCTCAAGCCACTCTCTCCGTCCAGAACATAACTCAGTCCTACTTGGCGCAAGTTGTGACGGCCCTGCTTATTGTGTCCTCGTTGCGCCAGTTGGTTTCGCGTGTTGGTGCTGGCAATGTAGGTGTAGAAGTTGGTGGTATCGTAGGCCAGCAGCCGACGGCCCACCAGTTGCTTCTCCTTCCACAGACCGAGTAAACGCAACTGCGCTTGATCCAGAGGATCTTCCGCAGGAGCGAGGGTCACACTGGACTCCGGCAGAATCTGTTCGAAGGCGTCCCAGAAGGCTTGCGAGGTAAAGCGCTCGGCAGGAAAACCCCACTCGGAAGCGAGGATGGTCCGGTCATACCAGTCGCTGACTTCGGTCTTCGGACCGGGATCACAGATGCGGTGAATGGCCGCGAGGAGGAGGTAGTGAGCAGGACCGGGTCCGGAACGCGGAGAGGGCCACAGGGATTCCAGCAGCGGCCACAGGCCGGACTGTTTTGCGGCCAGCCATAAGGCGCCGGGGAGGCCGAAGTCTCGCAAGGTGGCGGAGAGGGGGACGGGGGCGGCCTTTTGCTGGACGAGTGCAGCGAGTTTTTCGGCGGTGCCCAGATAGGCCTGATGGACGATGCGGGGTTGGCCGTGGACGCGAGCGCTTTCGACGAGGTAGTAGTAGAGGCGGTTGCCCTTTTTCTTTTTGATGAGGCTGGCCATCAAGGGTAATACATAGACGCTATTGCATTACTTGTCAAGCATAAAATGCTAACACAATCACAAATAAGTATAAATATATAGGGTACTACACATTTCAAGAAAGAGGAACCGATTTAACCCCTACGGATGGAATGATTTAGTGGGAATGCGCAGAGTTTCGGGAGAGCACTCGCAGTAAACTCCCGCTAGTAGAAACGAAGTGCCGGGCTGCGTAACCGGCTGCGGGCGGCCTTCACGCTCCTCAAAGAGCCACGCGACCAAAGGAGTAGTTCCCGTGGCACGGTGTTGACGGAATGTCTGCTTGCTCAGTGATCTCTGATGGCGAGTTGAATGTGCCCTCAGTATCATCTTTCTTCTTCAACTGCGTCGGCGTCGGACTTGGTCAAGCCTCAAGTTTTTACCGATGTGGTTGTATGACTTAGCGGGGAAGTATCTTTGTACGTTGCTCGGATGAAGGAATGTCAGTCGTGAAAAGTGCTCGATGCAACTAGGTGCTATTGAGACGGGGTTTGTTTTTCTTTTGGCCGTGCTGGGTCTCATAGCCCCTCTCGTTCTGATCGCGAGCCTGGCGGAGAGAGCGCGGGGCTTCGCCATCGCGCTCATTTTAAGTGCCAGCATTGCAGGTTGTCTCGTGGCCGTGTTCAGTTTCTTAAAAGAGCCAGCTCTTTTGCTGGAGCTACGGTGGGTGACACCGTTTTCTTTCTCGCTGACTGTCGACCGCCTCAGTGCCTTTTTCTTGCTGCTGGTCTGTTCGGTAGCCATTCCGGTCACAGTGTTTGGAGTTCCTTATTTCAACTTCCATTACTCCGAGGCGCGCCGCAATTGGACTTGGGCCTTCTTTTCATTGTTTCTCCTGTCAATGATCGTGGT
>QHXE01000559.1 GCA_003222835.1 Acidobacteriota bacterium
TGTCGTAGAGACCAGTCATTTCAAAGGTAATTATCCCGAACAATGTTCGCTGGAAGCTTGCGCTATTGACGGTCTGCCGGCCACGGAACAATTAATCAGTGATGCAGTGCTTTGGGCCGAGGTCCTTCCGAAGACGAACCTCAACGGCGATTCCCTCAATCCATTTGTCATTAGCAGTGAGCAGCGCTGGACGCATCTCCGGCTCAAGATCTATCCCGACGGCGGGGTGGCGCGCCTGCGCCTTTACGGCGAAGTCGTGCCTGATTGGAATCGCTTGAAAAAGATTGGCGGCGAAATCGATCTTACCGCACTTGAAAACGGCGGGCTGGTGCTTTCGTGCAGCGACATGTTTTTTGGCCATCGTCACAACTTGATCATGCCGGGCCGCGCCACGAACATGAGCGATGGCTGGGAAACCAAACGGCGCCGTGGACCGGGATACGATTGGACGATCATTAGACTCGGCGCGCCGGGACGCATTCGTCGCCTCGAAGTAGACACGTCTTACTTCAAAGGCAATTTTCCCGAGAGTTGCTCGCTCGAGTCATGCAATGCCGAAGACGCGCCTATCGAAAGATTGCAAGATCCTGAGTTTGTTTGGCGGCCCGTTCTTACGCGTACGAAGTTGCAGGCGCACACGCGCGATTTTTTCGACGAAGTCATGGACACAGGCATCTCTTCCCATGTGCGGTTTAATATTTTTCCGGATGGTGGCGTGAGCAGATTGCGGGTCTATGGACGCATCTGATAATTAGGATGTCGGAAGCCAAACCGTGAGAGAGGCTCGCCACTATTGGGGAAATCATTAATCCGTTTTGACGCCTCTCCCGGTATCCAGATTCGCCGGCGCGGGATAGCCTTTGCCACTTGCCGCTGCTAGTTCAATCACGATCTCTTTCTGATTCCGCAGCTTCCTCTGGCGCTCAGCTTCGGCTTTTCTTTCAGTAGCATTCGGGGCGGTCTTCGACGAGTTTTCACCTTTCCCGACGGAAAACTTCGGCGGGGCTTGTTTCTTTGGATGACTTGATAATGCATTCAGCGCTTCCATTGCCTGCGTTTTCTCCTCCGAACTAAGATCCTCAAATCGGACGCCGTTGGCTTCCAGAACCGCGCGCAGATTTTCTTCGGTGTTTGTATTCTGATCGTAAACGTCGCGATAGATATGCAGCTTGCCGTCCTCAACGACGATAGTTTCGTAGCGAAGTTCGACCGGGACCAACTTACTCAGCTTGACGACTCGCGTTTTTGTCTTGTTCTTCAAGTACGCGGCGATACTTTGTTCGGAGAGTTCAGTGCCGGAAGCCCGGGCCAGGAGTTTGGCGAAGTCCTCTACTTGACTGTTCGTCAGTCCCACGCAGCCGTGCGAAGCAAACGTGCCGATTTTCGACAGCGGCTTGCCGCCGTGAATCAGAGAAGGCGCGCCGATAGGAATTTTTATTGGGCCGAGCGGATTCTGTTTGCTTCCCGCCTCGATTACTTCGCCGGGCGTCACATTCATTGAATCCACCCAGGGAGAATCGGGCGGCGTCCAGGTCGGATTGAAGATGATCATTTGCGCCTTCCGCAAACCGATGGGCAAAGGAAACTGCGGATAACCTATGCCAATCTTGTAAGACTTAATCAGGCTGCCGTTTTCAAAGACATCCATGCGAAAGGCGGGAATGTTGACCACAATACGAGTATCTTTCGGCACGGCGTTCGGCCCTTTGAGCATTGTAGGCTCAGCTTCCTTTGCCGCCTTTGTTTCCAACTCTTCGTTACCCTTGTTCCAATGCTCGCGCGCCAGCACCAAAAGCCGGTCCGACTTTTCAATTCCCACAGCCCTGTGTATCGCCTCAATTGCATTTTGCCGAGCAGCTTCGGCACTGCCCGGTTGATTCTCGGCATTTGAGCGACGCAGCTTCGCAACCTCGTCGCTGGAAATCTTTCTTAGCGCGCTAATCTGCTCGTCGGTGAGTTGCAACTTCGATTTCAAATCCGCCCTGAATTTTTCGTCCGCAAGCAGAGCATCCAGAACCGGCAGTGTGATCGGAACCGCTTCCTTCGTCGGCGGCGTGGGAATTGCGGCGGGCGGCGAAGGACTCGCGGGTGGAGAATTAACAGCGGTGCGCGGCGTCTGCACCTCCTGACTACAAGCAGCCAGCATCAGGCTTAACGCAAGGATGATGGTCAGCGATTTAAGATAACGACACATCGTATCGATTAAAGTCTTCTGGAGATCATGAGGCCACGCGGCTGTCCACGGGACAGAGTTGTGTTTCGCCACAGGCTCCAGAAGTTGATCGATTCTCAACATGAAAACAACGGATGCGAGCCTCGGTGCGCCTC
>QHXE01000560.1 GCA_003222835.1 Acidobacteriota bacterium
CAAGCGCGTCGTGAAAGACCTGATCGAGAGCTTCGGCTTCGCGGCCATCGACCTCGGCGGCCTCGTTACCGGCGGACGAATTCAGCAGGCGGGCGGACCGCTCGCCGGCCTTGACCTGTTGGTCGCGGCCTGACGCCGCTTATCACAAGGGACCTGAGCTTTTCACGACATGACGATGCGTCTTATTCAGATGGAGGACACCTTCATGCCTATCTCAGCGACGCCCTACCGTGAGCCGCGGTTTGCGGCGGTTAACGGAAGACGCATGGCTTACATCGATGAAGGAGTTGGTGACACGATCGTCTTCCAGCATGGGAATCCCACATCATCCTACCTTTGGCGCAACATCATGCCTCATTGTGAAGGGCTCGGACGCTTGATCGCTTGTGATCTGATCGGGATGGGACGCTCGGACAAGCTGCCGGACTCGGGGCCTGAACGCTACAGCTACCACGAACAGAGGGACTATCTGTTCGCGCTGTGGGAACAGCTCAACCTTGGAGACAAGGTGATTGTGGTGCTCCACGATTGGGGTTCCCTTTTAGGTTTCGATTGGACGCGCCAGCACCCCGATCGGGTACAGGGAATCGCCTACATGGAGGCGATCCTTCAGCCCATAACCTGGGCGGATTTTCCTGAAGATGCGCGATCCATCTTCCAGGGATTTCGTAGCAACGACGGCGAGATGATGGTGCTGGAAAAGAATCTCTTCGTTGAGAGCGTCTTGCCGGGAGCCATATTGCGCAAGTTGAGCGACGAGGAGATGGCAGTGTATCGCGCTCCCTTCGTCAACGCAGGTGAGGATCGTCGCCCAACGCTCACGTGGCCACGCCAAATTCCCATCGAGGGCGCGCCACCGGAAGTAGCCCGAGTGGCCAGTGATTGTGGTAGGTGGCTGGCCGAGAGTCGAATTCCTAGATTCTAGCCCCGAGAATCGTAGACAAAAAGAGTTCAACAATCGCGAGGCCTGGGTCAGGCAGCCAGCAGATCGACGATCTGTTGGATGGCTTTGTCGGCGCGGTGGTAAGCGGCTTCGAGCTTGCTGGCGGGCTGGTGATGGGGGTCGGGGCAGTGATGGAAGCGGCTGTTGGCGAGCGGGCCGCAGAGCCGTTTGTGGAAGAACAGAAAGAGCAGCGCAACCTGAACCCCTTTGGGGGTGAGGCGGTAGGCGTAGCGGGAGCCATCCCGCTGCAGCAGACCGTGGCCTTTGAGCTTGCGCAGGTCGTAGCGGAGTTGGTTGAGGCCGTAGGCGCTGTCGGAGAGGTGGAAGGCGGTGAGGACGGCGTGATGGATTTGCTTGGCGGTCCAGCCACCGACGTGACTGCCGCCATTCAGGAGCACTTCGAGCAGGCGGATGACGCGGGGGTCGTGGATCTTGATGCCGGGATAGCGCACCGCGCCGATGGTGACCGGCAGGGCGAGGCGCTGCAGGAGCGGGAAGTCGACGTGGACGTTGAGCCATTGCGCTTGGAACCCGGCAAAGCGCGCGGTGATGGCTTGGAAGCGCTCGCGGACGGCGTCGAGATGGTCCAGGCCCTTCCTGAGGCGGAAGTCGGCGAGGTTGTTGGAGACCAGCTCGTTGCGCAGAAAGGTGGAGAGTTTTTCGTACTGTTTGAGAAAAGCGTTCCTGAGGTAGGCGCGGAAAACGTGATGGCCGTGTTCGATGCGATCGATGACGGTGGCCAGCTTGCCGCGCATCCTGCGGTTCAGGCGCGTGCCGAAGATCTCGGCGATCTTGTCGGCGCTCAGCCGCCACAGGCCGAGCTCGCAGCTGCGTTCGAACAGCTTGTGGATGGGAAAGTTGCGCTTGAAGATGAAGTTGCGGCAATACTCAATCTGTGCAATCGCGTAAAAGCGCGAGAGATTGAGTTGCTTGCGCTCCTTGGCGGAGAACTTCGGTCCCAGGATCAGGGTCCAGTAGTCGAGCCGTTGGCGGATGATTTGCGGGCTGAGTTTGTCGGCGGCGGCCTGCAGCGCCGTGACGTCGTCGACCGCAAGGAAGGCGTTGTCAGTCTTGCGGAAGCCGATTTGCGCCCGCTTCAGCTCCTGCTCGATGAAGCTGTGGCCGTTGAGGTAGTAGGTGGTCTGGAACGGGAAGAACGAGGCCACCCGCATTACCATCGGGCCGAGGACTTCATCGCGGATGTAGAAATAGTAGTGGGTGAAGCGGCCGCGCTGGTGGGCAAGGATCCGGTAATTTGGGTCCTTGGTCGGGTATTTCGGCAGGGTGACGCGAAAGCTCGCTCCCTGCTCCATGCTCTTGAAGATGAAGTAGACGCCGTAGGCGTCGTCTCTGGCCATGCGGCGTTGCCAGGGCAGGACATGGTCTTCCTTGCGCACGCCCTTCTCGGCCCATTCGATCGGCAGCCGGTGATTGCGTGCGAAGGCGTCCACCCAGGCCTGGTAGTCGGCCGTGCGTTGCCTCAGGACCTCTTTGTCGACGATCGGTACGCCGACCACCTGGCGGAAGAAGTGCACCACCTGCTCGGGCCGCGACAGCCCGCTGAGGTAACCGTAAATGACAATGCGGTCGAAGCAGTGGTAGACGAAGGCCAGCAGATCGCCGAACAGCTGGGTGAACAATTCCATGGCAATCCCCGCGAGGCCCGCTCACGGTCGAAAACCGATCAGGCGCGGACCGGGCGAGCAGATCGTGGAGGGCAAGAGTTTTCGTCTCGCCGATGAGGTGCGCTATATTCAGCGCCGGGCAGCCGATCACGATAGCCGCATCGTCACGATCGGTCAGCTGGTTCTATTCTCCACCGAAACCGGCGATGCCTGGCTGCTCGACCCCGCCGACCGGCTCGCGGCAAGGCTGGCTCAAGACGCAGAGAGCGAACCGATCCACATCGAGGAAACCGACACCACGTTCGCGATCGGTTGGAAGGGCCGCTATCGCATCGACGGGCCGGCCTTCGTTTACTCGGATCACGATACCGGCCGGGTGGCCACCATCATTGGCTACCCGACTGATAAGCTCCGCCAGATCGCTTGATCAGGAAATTTCAACCTAATTCCGGCAATTGGAGCCGAATAGCTTCGTCC
>QHXE01000561.1 GCA_003222835.1 Acidobacteriota bacterium
TTCTTCAGCAAGCTCCCGCATCGATTGCTCCGTAATTGTGCGGCCTTCGCCACGGACGAGAGAGGCGCTTGCGTCGTTGAGAGAAGCCAGGAATTCGACGCGTTGGCGTTCACGCTCTTCCCACAGAGAAAGAGCTTCCTTCAAAGCGTCTTCCTCATGGTTGAATCGGCCGCGAAATTCAATGGCGTGTTTGATAAATGCCTTCTGGTCTGGTGTAAGCTGGACTTCCATGTCGTTTAGCGTAAGAAGAACGAGGGTGGGTGTCAAGCAATTGAGCCTTGACTACTTCACATGAAATTCGGCGTGTGAAGTTCTGAGATAGTCTCGGCTTGCTCAGCGGTGAAGCCGGCGTGTTGGAGTCTTCTGATACGGCTCGCGTGCATGGTTTCGAGGAGTTCGCGAAACGCTTCGTGGCCGCGCGCGACGGCTTCGGGTTCCGCGCTTCCGGCGGCGAGAATCGTCAGCGCATCCTGAACCGGCGCAGGCACGCCACCGACGCCGTGAAGCGCGGCCGCGCGACGGCGCACAGCCGCTTCCAATCGTCCATACAGATTGGGATCGTTTGCCAGGCCATAGCGCACGTGCGCCAAACCAAAATGAACGTGGCGCGATTCGTCGTTCTTGGCGCGTCGCGTCAGTTCCGCAGTCGGTTCGTCAGGCGCATACCGCTCAATGAAACTCAACAGATCGAGAAACGTTCCCTCACCGAGCACTGAAAGCAGAAACGAACTCTCGGTGAAATCTTCCGTCTGCATCAACGAGAGAAGCGATCGCGAAGTTGTGACTGACGACGTGCCGAGACCGACGCCGCATAGTCGCGCGCGTTTGAGAAAGACGTCGATATGTCGCGCTTCATCGGCAAGTTGCGAAGCGAGAAACATAGCAACTTCCGCATAAACCGGATGAATGCGGGGAATGAAACGCGCCGGGACGTAGAGTGCTGACAACTCGTTTTCGGCCAGAAATGTCATTATTTGCGCGAGTGCCTGAGCCAAAGGGAAGGGAAGTGGCTTCACTTCGTCCCACGGAATGTCGCGCGTGGCGTCCCACTGCCCGCTGACGGCTTGATCGTAAAGCTTAGCGACTTCGGGAGGCGCGGCATGGTCGCGCTCGTTGAGCGTGAAAGGATAAGCGGGACCACCGGGTTCAACGCGCGCGCCGCGTGGTGCAAAACCTGTGTACGGGTCGGCAGTCAGTGGCAGAGGGGCAACGTCAAGAACATCCGACGCAGTTAGCTTTCCTTCGCGTGGCTTCAGTTGTGATTCGTAGCTGGTTTGGTTTGCAACCGAGAATTCGCCGCGTGCGATCAGATGACGATCGATGCCGCCGTCAATTGTCTCGACGCCGAGATATTCGTGGCGTTCAGCGCGGCACCACGATGCTAAGTCTTCACGAACGCTGGTTGCCCGGGACAGCAGCGCCAGCATGCCGCCCGGTTCCAACTCGTTAAGGGCGGGCCGGAGCAAGGCGAGCAAACCACCGCCGAGAGGCAACTCGCCACAATCAACGGCGATGGCTGCTGCTTTAGCGCTCATTTCTTTTCCGGCAGGGTCGGATGGCGTCTCCGCTGCGGTATCTTTAGCAAACGGCAACCTGAAGGTTGAACTCTCAACAGTGGTTGCCGGTGTTCAGAGTTCAAGCTTTAGCTTGCATCATCATCGACATAACCATGGCTTGAAGTCTAGCCTCATTAATTCTTGGCTTGCTCTTTTAGCGCTTCTTCAAGACTGCGGTAACCTTCTTCGCGCGGCGGTAACCATTCGCGCAGGCCTTCCAACTCGAGAAGTTTTCGATGCCGCGGATTGTCCCACTTCATCGCGAACAAGGCGCGCTTGAACGCCTCGATTTTCTCAGGCTCAAGTGAGGGATGCGCATCGAACATGCAATGATCGAAGCCCGGGGTGGTCCAGAGCACTTCGACTTTGCTTGCATCGACGTGGCCGGCGGCCTGTTCATTCACCCAAATCAAATCGCCGACAGTTCCGGCGTCCGCGCGTCCTTCGTGCAACGCTTTGAGCACGTCGATCTCGCTCGTGCCCGTATCGCCATGTTTGCCGAGATCGGTGTCGAAGGGAAGCAGGTTTACTTTGTTTAGATCGATTCCTTCTTTCGCGAGAAAGTATAGTGGAAGAATGCGTGCCTGAGTTGAATCAGCACTGCCAACCGCAAGCGTCTTGCCTTCGATATCCTTTATCGATTTTATATCGCGGTCGCTTCGTATAATCACTTTAGCGCGAAAGTCGCGATCGCTGTCGCGCATCCCAAGCGAGAGCGATGCGTCGCTGGTTCGCGCCCGGACGCGCACATGGGCCAGCGGCGTATTCCACGCGATATCGATGTGGCCTTTCAGCAGTTCTTCCACCTGACGTTCGTAATTCGAGAACAGCGCGAAATCCATCGGCACACCTTGCTCTTGGAAGTGTTCGCGGATGCCTTCCCAGATGGTTACGACCTTCGGATCGTAGGCGACCGCGCCGAGCAGAATAGTTTTGTCGGTACTCATTTGTGTCAATAAATAATCGTTGGTTTAGAGTCGGGCTAGCGCCCGACCGAGCGCGCGGTTAGCCCGCTCCTAAACCGGTTTCGAGGACGTATTAAAACAGCGGCAATCCTGTCAATGCCCTGCCAATAAAATCATTCAAGTGATCGACCGTGGGTGCCATTACCCAACCGGCGCGGGCATCGCGGAACAGACGTTCGATTCCAAGATGACGTGAAAACGCGGCGCCACCGCAAGCTTTCATTGCCAAATCCGTAACGTCCACTGCGGCTTGCAGTGCGGCCAGCCGGCTTTGCAACACGAACAGTGGCGTTACTTCACTTGGACTCTCAATTTGATCGAGCGTCTGGCCCAGCAAGCTGCGTGATTGTTCCGTGCGCACGCTCATTTCTGCGAGCCGCGCTCTCAGGTTCGGCAGATCGCGCAACTTTGAGCCGT
>QHXE01000562.1 GCA_003222835.1 Acidobacteriota bacterium
AAAAGCAGAACCTCGCTAACCTAGGGTAGCCGAAGCGGCAACCCTGGGCTGGAGGCCACAACCGCTTTGCGGTTTCTGTCGAGCCGCAAGGACATAAGCAGATTGAGTCGGTACTATTACACGGGCCAAGCGTTGCTCTCGGCCGCGCTTCATGTTAAAAGAAGCACCGCAAACCTATCCGGTTTCTCTGGAGGACAATTCATGCTGCATCGTACCCCTGAGGCGAGCTTCGTTCGCCGCCTTCCCGTTCTCTTAATCGCGTGCTTCGCGGTCGGTTTCCTTGGCGTCAAGATTGCCGGGCCTAAACTCTTCATCGAGGCACACGCCCAAAATTCAAATGGCACCCGGCTCTTGCGCAGTCCAACCGTGAGTGCGACGCAGATCGCCTTCGCTTATGCGCAGAACATCTGGACCGTCCCGCGCACGGGTGGCGCTGCGCGTCGTCTCACAAGTTTTCAGGGACAGACGACGAATCCGCATTTCTCGCCCGATGGAAAATGGATCGCGTTCAGCGGCGAGTACGCCGGCAATATGGATGTTTACGTGGTTCCCGCTGATGGTGGCGAGCCGAGACGTTTGACATGGCATCCCGGCGCCGATTTGGTGCAAGACTGGACGCCTGATGGAAAGTCGATCATGTTTTCATCGTCGCGCGCTACTTGGTCGCCGAGCGGCGCGCCGCGATTCTGGACTGTGCCGGCGGAAGGCGGCGTCGAAGAGCCGATGCCTTTGCCACGCGGTTATCAGGGAAAAATATCGGCGGATGGATCGCGCATCGCGTATCGCATGAACAACTCATGGGACGAAGAGCGCCGCAACTATCGCGGCGGGCAGAATCGCCCCGTTTGGATCGTCAACCTCAAAACTTACGACCTGGCTTCTCCGCCGTGGACTGATTCGAAAGATGTCGATCCCGTCTGGGCCGGTGACTCCGTCTATTTCATTTCGGATCGCGACAGCGTGGCGAATGTGTGGGATTACGATACCGGGACCAGGAAGCTGACGCAGGTAACTAAGTTCACTGACTTTGACGTGAAGTCGATCGATTCAGGCGCGGGCGCAATCGTCTTTGAACAAGCAGGCTACATTCACGAGCTTGATCCAAAGAGTGGCCGCGAACACGTCGTAAACATTACCGCGGCCGGAGATTTTCCGTGGATGATGCCGCGCTGGGAAGACGTGACGAATCGTTTGACGAACATGGCGATCTCGCCGACCGGAAAACGCGTGGTCGTCGAAGCCCGCGGCGAAATTTTCACCATCCCCGCCGAGAAGGGCGACGTGCGCAATCTAACGAATTCAAGCAGCTCAGCCGAACGCGATCCGGCATGGTCGCCGGACGGAAAATTCATTTCGTATTTTAGCGACAAATCCGGCGAGTATCGCTTGTACATCGAAGCGCAGGACGGCCTGACGCCGCCGCGCGAGATCGTGCTCGAACATCCGACGCATTACTACACGCCATCCTGGTCGCCTGATTCGAAGAAGCTCGTCTTCACCGACACGGGACTGCATGTCTGGGTGCTGGATGTCGGGAGCGGCAAAGCAAGAGTCGTCGGCAACGATCCCTGGATGGTGCCGCAGCGTACGCTCAATCCGGTTTGGAGTCCTGACTCGAAATGGGTTGCGTACTCCAGCCGTCTGCGTTCGATGTATCACGCTATCTTTGTCAGCAATGCCGAAACCGGCGAAACGAAACAGGTGACAGATGGTCTGGCTGACGCAGTCTGGCCGGCGTGGGACGCCAACGGCAAGTATCTATGGTTTCTCGCTTCGACTGATTTTGGTTTGCGCTCGCAATGGCTGGACATGACTTCCTACGATCATGACGAGACTTTTGGTTTGTACCTTGTCGTGCTGAAGAAGAGTGATGCGAGTCCACTCTTGCCTGAGAGCGATGAAGACCGCGGTGTGGGGACCGGTCGTCGCTCACTGCCGCCGGGCGCCTGTGCCGGCGATGTCCCCGCGGCAGGACCTGACGCGACTCCAGGCGAACAGCAACCCCCAGCTCCCCGCGGTCCGCGACAGCCGGTCAGCGTGCAAGTCGATTTTGATGGATTGCAGAAACGAATCGTTTCAGTGCCGGGCGTTGCTGAACGACAATACTCGGAACTTCATTCAGGCACTGACGGAATTGTTTTCTATCTGCAAGCAGCGGCGCGCGGGCAAGGCGGCGGTGGTCCGGGCGGTGGCGGCGGAGGCAGCGAGTTAATGCGGTATCGTCTTTGCGATCGCCGTGCGAACACCTTCGTCAACAGCGTTACGGATTACGACGTTAGTGCTGATGGCCGCAAGCTGGTCTATCGCGCAGCTACGGGCGGCGGCGGCGCGGGTGGTCCAGCCGCTTTCGCAGGGCGCCCTCCCGCTCCTTCGCTCTTCATCGTTGATTCGGATCGAACTCCGCCGCAACCGGGCCAGGGGCGTTTGAATTTCAGTCTGCGCACATACCTCGATCCGAAAGAAGAATTCAAACAAATCTTCAACGAAGGTTGGCGCAACCAGCGTGACTATCTCTACGTTCCGAATCTGCACGGCACTGATTGGGTCAAAGACAAAGAGATGTATGGAGCGATGCTGCCTTACGTGATGCATGGCGCGGATTTGAATTATCTGATCGACATGATGGGCGCTGAGATTTCTATCGGCCATTCGTATGTGCGCGGCGGCGACATGCCCGACGTGCCGCAAGTTCAGGGCGGACTGCTCGGCGCTGACTTCGCAATCGAAAATGGCCGCTACAAAGTCACCCGCATCTATGACAACGAAAACTGGAACCCCGATCTGCGTTCGCCGCTGGCTGTACCCGGCGCGAATGTAAACGTTGGTGACTACATTCTGGCGATCAACGGCGTCGAACTGAAAGCGCCGGACAACATCAATCGTCTCCTCGATGGCACCGCGAATCGGCAGACTTCGCTTACCATCAACGACAAGCCAACGATGGAAGGCGCCCGCCATGTCGTCGTGATGCCGGTCGCAACTGAACAAGCATTACGCACTCGCGCCTGGGTTGAATCGAATCGACGGCAGGTCGAAAAACTTTCCGATGGCCAACTCGCGTATGTTTATCTGCCGAACACGGGACAGCCAGGTTATCAAAGCTTCAATCGTTACTACTTCTCGCAGCAGGATAAGAAAGGCGCGATCGTCGATGAGCGTTTCAACGGCGGCG
>QHXE01000563.1 GCA_003222835.1 Acidobacteriota bacterium
TGCGGCCAGCCTCCTTCATGATGTCGGAAACGCTGGTGCCGTCGTAGCCACTGCGCCGGATGGCGCGTGCGGCGGCCTCGACGATACGTTCGTGCGTGACTTCCTTGGCTCTGGGGGCGATTCGCTGCATATGATGATCATCATACAGAATCCGATGCGGAGTGCAAGGCGGGCGATTTTCGGGCAGGCTGTCGGGGAGGGCGAGCGTAAGCCGGCCTTAGAGTCGATCAGGCAGTCAGGAAAGTGGAGGCAATGTGCGCAAGATCATCGTCACGGAGTTCCTTTCCCTCGATGGCGTTATGGAAGCGCCGGAGAAGTGGTCGTTCCCCTACATGAACGAGGAAATAATGAAGTTCAAGAACGACGAGCTCTTCGCAAGCGGCGCACTCCTCCTAGGGCGGGCCACGTACGAGACCTTCGCAGCGGCTTGGCCATCGAGAACGGATCCGGGGGGCTTCGCTGATCGCATGAACAGCCTGCCCAAGTATGTTCTCTCCAACACCCTCAAGGAGGTGAAGTGGAACAACTCACGGCTGATCAAGGGAAATGCCGTGGGCGAGATCTCCAAGCTGAAACAGGAAGCCGGGCAGGACATCGTGGTCCACGGCAGCCGTGCGCTCGTCAATTGGCTGCTGGGACACGGATTGATCGATGAATACCATCTGCTCGTTTATCCCATCGTGCTGGGAAGCGGGAAGCGCCTTTTCTCGGACCAGGCACGGGGAACGCTCAAGCTCGTGGAATCGAAGTCATTCGGCACGGGAGTCGTTGCGCTCATCCACCAGCCCGTTACGAAGACATAGCCCGTCCCGCGTCTCGCCTGTGGGCGCAGCGCAGCCGGTGCACGGTGCGAGCTGCGGCGAACAGTTCGGGAAAAAAGCAGGAGCTCGCGCTTGCTCGCTCTCCGACGCGGAGGACGCTGTTAAGAGCTCGGGCTTGTGAGCGATTCATCGGTTCGATTATGCAGCGCGCAGAGCATCGGTAAGGCTTTGCAGCCGATCCCGGCAACTCTTTGTCGGTTCTTTCGTTCTTTCTGGATTCGGAAACTGAGTTCCGCTGAATTTTCAGCGAAACCGCTCGCCATTCGTCAAGGTCGTAGCGCGAAGATAGCCGCGTCAAGAGCCCTGTCCCACAGCGGGTGTAGGACCCGAGCATGGCGGCAGCGACTTGAACAGGAGCGCGAAGGCAGACCACCGCGAATATTTCACAAACGGCGTTTTATTCCACGTCGGTGTCGACGCTATGGCTCTAAATCATTGATTTAGTGGTGGCCAGGGACAGAATCGAACTGCCGACACGCGGATTTTCAGTCCGGTATCGGCGGTTCTAGGGGCTTATGAATCAACCACTTGTAGCGCTTGCCAGCCCCGACCCCAGCCTCACCCAGGCACAATCACGGCACACCCAAGCCCAGCTCGTCACATTCCCGGCACACCGGCGTACCTTGATCTTCACGCAGACGCCTCTTTAACGAACGCATCCAGGAGTATCGCGTCGGTGGAATGCTCAACTTCTACCACCGCGCAGCCGCCTGAACGGCTTCGATCCGCTTTCTGGACAGTACGGACTCCTGCTGCGGGGCGGCCAGCGCATCACCTCGCCGAATCTCGATGTTTGTCAGCACATTCGTGGAGCCACACGCCGCTGGGCTGCAGCTCGATTGCTCTCTGAATAGCTCCTTCGGCTTCTTCCAATCGGTTCAGTGCGTAAAAATCGACGGCGAGCAAGCCTAACGTCTTCGCTTAAGAGCCATCTTGTGAATGAGATGTAAAGCGAACATTGCGGCTATGAGAATTGTTGCGCCGGCCTCTAGCCATCGAAGGTGTGCATCTTGCTGCGGAGTGATGTAGCTGTATAGGCCGTGACTGTTGATTAGCACTGAATGCAACGCGTCAGGGACGGGCTTGCCCTCTCTCGCAAATTTAGCGTACTGACTGTTCCCATAAAAAAAGGAGAAGCGTCCCGGCGGCGCCCAGGAGCATCTTAAACACATTGAGAACGGTGTTCACGGCGCATCACCACAAATGGCCGATTGCGCCTAATGTCGTTCTGGTCTGTCCGATAAACGCAGAGGCTCCGAGTCCCCCTCCTAGAGTCAAACCGCCACCCATTACCGGTTGTCCGTGCGACCCCGAGCCCCAAAACGCATCGCCCGTCGCGTCGGGGTCCCATCCGCCTCCCAGAGAGACGTTCTTGAAGGGCCCGGCTAAATCACAAACGGTGTCAGCATTGGACACCGCTGCGTGCACGCCTCCCGAAATGCCTGGGGTTCCAAGCGCACCTCCTGGTCCGCGATAACCGTAGGTCGTAATGTCTCCATTGCCGTCAATGGCGAATCCCACTCCACCCGTGTAACCGTGTAACCGAAGCCAACGCCGTTGATGGCAACGGCCCAGGACATACTGAACCCCATCTGATAGGTCCACAGCCCCAGCGGATCAATCAGCGAAATGTGCATTAGCGACAGTGGCAGCGATGCGATCGTCCATCCCCTCCTCAGCAATATAGCGCTGCGCTGCTGCGACCATGTCGGGAAAGAGATCGCAAACGACAAATCGCAGAGGGCGTCCGGAACAAACGATCGGCTGCACCGGCGGTGGACCCGGCACGGGCGAACTCTACGAGGGCGCGTAAATCATCGAGCAAGGGGTCTCCTAAAACGTTCTCCCGACGAATACCAGTATCGTGCTCCAGTAGCACTATAATCGTGATAATAATGAAATTGTGTAATCTTTTATCTTGCATCAGAATATTTGCGGAATTCATGTTTTTGCGGAAAACG
>QHXE01000564.1 GCA_003222835.1 Acidobacteriota bacterium
CCCTTTTCCAGGTCCTGGAGGTAAATGGCAAGTCTCGAGAAACGGCGGCGCGGAGCCACGGTGGCAAGGCGATGGTAGAGAGATCTTCTTCGTGTCCCCTGACAACAAGCTGATGGCGACGGAAGTCAACCCGAAGGAATCCACTTTGGAGATTGGCAATGCTCAGCCACTCTTCGAATTGCGCCTCGCGAATTCACCCGGCTACCGTTACGACGTGGCGCGCGACGGCAAACGTTTCTTAATTGACACGCAGAAATTAGGAAGTTCTGTACCGCTAGAGTTGGTCGTTAACTGGGCCGCGGACTTGAAGAAATGACAATTACGGCAGGCACAAAACTCGGCCGCTATGAAATCCGCTCGAAGATTGGCGAGGGTGGGATGGGTGAGGTGTATCTCGCCGAAGATATGCAACTACGAAGGCGCGTCGCCTTGAAAATTCTGCCACGCGAAGTCGGGTCGAATAAAGATCGAATGCGGCGTTTCACTCAAGAGGCGCAAGCTGCCGCCGCGCTGAACCATCCGCACATCGCGCACATTTACGAGATTGGCAGTAGCCCGACCGTGAGGGAGGGCTCAGGCACAAGCTCGACCGCCGGCGCCGAAACTCACTTTATCGCGATGGAGTTCGTTGATGGCCTTACGCTACGTCAACTCATTCATGACCAGCACATCGATCTCACGAAGCTTTTGCGCTACTTGCAAAACGTTGCTGACGGACTCGCAAAAGCACATGCCTCTGGCATCGTCCACCGCGATCTCAAGCCCGACAACATAATGGTGACGCGCGACGGCCATGCCAAGGTTCTGGATTTTGGTCTCGCGAAATTGATCGAGCCACAGCAAGCAATCGGAACGCGCGCAACTGACTCAAGTGAAGTCGCGACGGCGCTCATGCCGCAGCACTCGACGCCCGGCGCGGTAATGGGCACTGTCGGCTACATGTCGCCAGAGCAGGCGCAGGGCAAGACAAACGAAATCGATCAACGATCAGATATTTTTTCTTTCGGATGCATTCTGTTTGAGGCGGTGACCGGACAAAAACCATTCGCAGGAAAAGACACTCTGGATTCACTGCACAACATAGTGCACGCGCCTACGCCTAACGTGAAGGAACTGAATCCCGCGGCTCCCGATGAGTTGCAGAGAATAGTTCGCCGGTGCCTGGCTAAAGATCCGGACAAACGCTACCAATCGATCAAAGACGTCGCTATTGAACTGGAAGAGTTGCAACAGGACTGGCACGCGGCAACTCAACTCGAGTTTTCCACCGCGCCGGCTACAAGTGGATCGCCGGCAAGTAAAAGCAGGTCGGAATCAAACATCGAAAGTTCAAGTCGCTCCGGTCTCGCGACAGCGAATATTGCAGCGCGCACCTCATCAACTGCGGAATACGTGACTGGGGAAATCAAGCGGCACAAGAAGCTTGTAGCGATTGCGTTGACGGTGTTCTTAATCGCGGCGATGGGTCTGGCTTTCGCACTCTATAAACTTCTGCATCGCAAACAGCCGTTCAATCTTCAGGCGGGAAAGATCACCCGGCTGACCAACAGCGGCAAGGTCGGCAGCGCCACGATTTCTCCAGACGGCAAGTACGTCGCTTATACCCTGGTGGATGAGTTGGGCTCGAGTCTGTGGGTTAAGTATCTTGCCACCGGCAGCAATGTGCAGATTGTTCCCCCGGCCGGCCTTGGTGCTGGTGTTGGCCAATCAACTTTCTCGCCCGATGGCAACTATCTCTATTACATCAGGGGAGGAAGGGGCGGCGGGCTGGGTGCACTCTATCAGGTGCCTGTGCTCGGTGGCACGTCAAAGATGCTGTTGGAAAATGTAAGTCGAATTAGCTTCTCGCCCGACGGAAAACGTTTCGCTTTTGAGCGTCGTTATGTAAGTGAAGGCGAAGACGCCGTAATAATTGCGAATGCAGACGGCACGGGAGAGCAGAAAATCGCCACGCGAAAGCATCCGGATTTGTTTCTCGGCGGGGCGGCATGGTCTCCTGACGGCCGAACCATCGCCTGCCCTATCGGCGGTTTTGCCGGTGGCTATTACAGAAGCATTGGCGTCATCAACGTTTCCGATGGCGCACAAAGGGTTCTCCCTTCTCATCAGTGGCTTGATGTAGAGAGAGTCGCATGGCTACCGGACGGCACTGGACTA
>QHXE01000565.1 GCA_003222835.1 Acidobacteriota bacterium
CACAATTCCAAATTCAATAACTGAAACACCTGCAGGTTGTGATCCTCTCTGCCCGAAAGATTCGTCTCGATGATTCGTTTCACTTCTTCCGACCGGAAAAGACCTCGCCTCTTCACTGTCTCCGCCGATAGCAAATCGTCTACCATTGGGCGCAGCGGTCCGCGCAGCCATGAACGAATCGGCGCGCCGAAGCCCGCCTTTTTCCTCCAGACGACTTCGCGAGGCAAAAGTCTCTCGGCGGCGCGTTTCAGGATGTACTTTCGTTTCAACCCGCGCAGCTTCAAGTCGGACGGCATCCGCGCCGCCAGCTCAAGCATTTCCTGATTGAGAAACGGCACGCGCACTTCCAGGTTCGCGGCCATCGAAGTCTTGTCCGTCGTCATTAGATTCAGGCAAGGAAGAAACGTCTTCAGATCGACGTACAGAAGTTGATTCAGCGGCGCCGCATTTTTCACGCGCGCGAAGTAACCACGATGCGCGCTATACGCATCCATGCCGCGCGTTGCTTCCCTCAACTCGTCGGTGTAAAGCCGCGTCTTCGCCTCATCGGTGAAATACGTTTGATATCCCAAGTAGCGATTCTCGAAATCCAGCCCCGCGCTGCGAGCGAACTTCTTTGCATTGCGCAATGGCGCTGTCAGTTTTCCCGGCAAGCCGCCTGGCAGAGCGTATGCAAGCGCCTTCATCATCGGCCGACGCAGAAGTTGCGGCACCGGATCGAACGCGCTCGCGATTTTCATCGCGAGTTGCCGCGGATAACCAGCAAAAACTTCATCGCCGCCCATCCCTGAAAGCATTACGCGCAAACTCTCACGCGCCGCGCGTGAAACGAGATAACTGGGAATGGCCATATCGATCGCCGGTTCGTCCATGTAATAGACGAGCTTTGGCAACAACTCAGCCACATCGGGCTTGAGCATGATCTCGTGATAATCGGTATCCAGTTGTTGATTGACTCGCCGGGCCCATTCGAGATCGTCGGGAATGATGTCATAGCGTAAATCTTCCGCGTCGATTCCAATCGTATAGGTGCCAATGCGCCGGCCATTGCTGTGACGCTTCATCATCGCCACGATTGAAGATGAATCGACACCGCCGGAAAGAAACGATCCCAGCGGCACGTCCGCGACCATTTCTAACTTCACAACTCGATCAAGCGTTTCCAGCACACGCTCTTGCCACCACGCCTCGCTGTGTTCTTCTTCGATCCGATCGAAAGAAATATCCCACCATTGTTTGAGGCTCAGTTGCCTGTCCCGGATTTTTACGAAGTGGCCGGGCGGAACAGTCTTAATTCCGCGAAACAAGGTGTTTGGATCGGGCGCCCACAGAAAGGTCAAGAATTGATGGAGCGCCTCGTGATCGAGTTCGGGTCCTATCAACCCGCTGGCGAGGATTGATTTAATCTCGGAAGCGAAGACGATCGCGCTGGGAGTGTGGGCGTCTCGTACGCTGTGCTCGGCAAACTGAAGCTTGTCGGACATGTCAGCGTAATAGCTAGGTTTAATGCCCACGCGATCGCGCACGAGGTAAAGAGCACGTTCTTTGTCATCCCAGAGCGCGAACGCAAACATTCCATTCAGGCGTGACAGGCATTCGTCGCTCCATTCGGCCCAAGCGGCTAATAAGACCTCTGATTCTGTTTGTGTGTGAAATCGATGATCTCTGGTTGCGAGTTGTTCTCGCAGTTCGCGATAGTTATAAATCTCACCGTTTAGAATCACGACAAAGCGTCCGTCGGCGGAAAGCATCGGCTGGTGCCCGGCGCTGCTGGTGTCGATGATGGATAATCGTCGGTGCCCAAGACAGACGCGTCGCCGTTCAGCATCGATTGGCTGCGATGTCCAGATGCCTTCATCATCCCGGCCGCGATGCTCAATTACTCTTAGCATCGCACCGATGCGCGTTTCAGGATTCTGACCTAGCAGTCCAGCGATTCCGCACATTTGAATGTAATATTAGCATCTTGGTTTGGGATTCCGCTGATAAGCGAGGTTGATGGAGCGATCATCTAACCACTTCTCAGTCTCACCCGCGCTTCAGCCGGGTGACAAGCTTGATTTTCACGCAAAAGCGGGAACCGTTTAAGCAGTTTCCTTTTTCCAGAGAACGAACACGTCCGCCTGGCTGAAGCACAGGCGAGAATGAGAGGACGCGGTCCGCCCACGCATTCAGGGATGAGAGCCGACGAAGAAGCCAAACAACGGTCGGTAATTTGTGAGTCGCGATGGCGCTCCGCTCGCTTGTCGATCTGCTTTTTGATTTTTCTGGTCGCTCTCGGCGTACGGCTATTATCCTGGCATGATACACGTCTTGAAGTCGGAAAAGTACAGACTGGCGTAACTGCCGACTATAAGC
>QHXE01000566.1 GCA_003222835.1 Acidobacteriota bacterium
CTCGCCCGCCAGACAGGACGCCAAACTGACTGGCTGGACAGTAATGGTCAAAGACAAGAAGGCGGTGTTCGACGGCTGGTACTGGTCATATCATGCGCCCAACTACGCGCCCGCCAATCCGTCGATCGATTATCCCGATTCAGGTTTCGGATTATATTGCCTGCGATGCCATGCTTCGGCGGAAAAAGAATCAACCTTCAGTACGGTTAAGAATGTCGAGGGCTCTCCTATCTCTTTCAACGTCGAAATGCCCACGATGTTGCCGCTGCCGCCGGAGAAGGAGGATATGCACTCGCGGATTGCGCGAACGCCGGCGATTGCCAGGAGCGCTTTCGCTACTCCGCAAACTTCACCGAATCCGAACTTGCTGAATCTACTCAAGAGCATGCCCGATGTTACCGCGCAGCAGCTAAACCCATTTCCCGGAGAAAGTTTCGATCACGTTGTTCCAAATGCGGGCGGCCCGAATGGCTTCCTTACTTCCAGCCAGTGCATGGGCTGTCACTCCGCCACCAACGATGACATGCTCTATCCGTTTGGCGAATCGAATCAGAAGCCGATCAACCTTTCGCCGTACACTGAGTGGCGCGCATCGATGATGGGCCTGGCGGGCCGCGATCCGATCTTTCACGCGCAGCTCGAATCCGAAAAGACGCTCTATCCTTCGCGCACGGAATTCTTCGACAATACCTGCTATCGGTGTCATGGGGTAATGGGCCAGCGACAAGTGGAGCTGGACAGGAATCAGCCCTTCAAACACAGCATGGTTTTCGCTTTGCCGGACGATCCCGATGGCAAGTACGGCGCGCTCGCGCGCGATGGCGTCTCGTGCGATGCCTGTCATCGAATCGCGAAGGAAGGCCTGGGAACGCCGGCGACTTTCACCGGCCAGTTCAAACTTGATCCCGCGAACGCTGTTAACGGACCTTACGATCAACTTGCTACCGTGCCGATGAAGAACGCAATGGGCATAACTCCGCGGTTTGCTGACCACATTAAATCATCCGCGTTGTGCGGGAGTTGTCACACGGTAATCCTCCCCGTTTTCGATAAGCAAGGAAAGCAAGTAGTGGATAAGAACGGCAAGCCGAAAGAATTTCATGAGCAGATGACTTATCCTGAATGGCAGAACAGCATCTATCAAAACGAGCGCGACCCGATCAATCGCGCGGCCGCTCGCACCTGCCAGGATTGTCACATGCCGGCAGATTTTCAAGGTCGTAAAATCGTCTCCCGAATCGCCAACATCGAAGATAACAATTATCCGTATACCGATTATCGTGCGCCTGACAAAGAAATCACGCTGCGCATACGCGATCCGTATTCACGTCACACGCTGGTTGGTCTGAACGAGTTTGGCCTGATCATGTTCCAGCAATTTCCTCAGATCCTGGGAATCAGAACGGCGGATTACATGTTCGACCAGAGCGCGCTGGGTCTGGAGACAGCGCTAAACTCGAGCAGCTATCTGGCGAAAAACCAGACCACGAAGATCTCTGTCACCTCGCTCGATCGAAAAGACAAATTCTTTGAGGCGATGGTTGAGGTTGAGAATCTCGCGGGCCACGGCTTGCCGTCAGGCGTAGCTTTTCGTCGCGCATTTATCACGTTC
>QHXE01000567.1 GCA_003222835.1 Acidobacteriota bacterium
GGCGATCTTGTTCAATATTGTGCGGCCCCATTTCGCATTTTTTGGACAGAAGGACGCGCAGCAGTCGGTCATCGTCAAACAGATGGTGCGCGATCTCGCCTTGAATACCGAAATAGTTGTGATACCCGTCGTGCGTGAGGAATCAGGACTGGCGATGTCTTCGCGCAACGAGTATTTGAATGACGAACAGCGCCAGGCCGCTACAGTTTTGAGCCGCGCGCTATCGCAAGCACGGGCTGAATATGAAGACGGCGAGTATAGCGCCGCGCGTTTGATCGAGCTAGTGCGTTCGACAATCGAGAAAGAATCACTGGCGCGTATCGATTACGTAAGCGTGAACGACGCCGAAACTCTCGAAAACCTGGATAAGATTGAAGATCGCCCGGTGTTGCTTTCGCTGGCTGTCTTCGTTGGCAAGACGCGGCTGATCGATAATGTGGTGTTGGGTAAAACCAAGAAGCAGGACGCCGCCGGCGCGCAGGCCTAAGACTCGGAGTCCTTGGCCGCTTTAAGCGTTTGGGTGAAATTTCTCTCGCAAAGGCGCAAAGCTTACGAAGGAACCACAAATGACCAAACAGAAGTCTCACATTTGGTTCGTTCTGAACGATGAACCGGCCGAAGTCGCCTTCGCGCCGCACAAGACCCTGCTTGAGGTCCTGCGCGAAGATTTGAATCTCACCGGAACGAAGCATGGTTGCGAACTTGGCGAATGCGGCACTTGCACGGTGCTGGTCGATGGGCGTTCGATTCTTTCCTGCCTGATGCTCGGTCTCGATGCGGAAGGTCGCGAGGTAACCACGATCGAAGGCATGGCGAAAGAGGGCCGACTGCATCCGCTTCAAGATACGTTCGCCGATCTTGGCGCGGCGCAATGCGGTTATTGCACGCCGGGATTTCTATTGGCGGCGAAGGAATTAGTGGAGAAGAATTCAAAGCCTACGCGTGACGAAATCAGGGAAGCACTATCAGGAAATCTCTGCCGCTGCACCGGCTATATTAAGATTTATGAAGCGGTGGAGTTAGCGGCGGCGCGTATGCGCGGAGAAGAGATGGAACCAGGTTGCGAAAGTATCTATGGCTGGTGAAGAAGCTAAAATTACCTCATAGGTTAGGAAGGGTGGCTTGCCCCCGCGGACAGCGCCGAGAAAATATATACTGCGGGGGCAAGCCGCCCTTCCTGACCTATGAGGATGCTTAGATGTCGTGTTAATTCTGATCCGACAATGTCTAACCATCAATCAAACAATGGCCAGCCCACGAAAGTCGTCGGCAAGCCCTTTCGCAAAGTGGATGCCCGCGCAAAGTGTACGGGCCAGACCAAGTTTGCCGACGACATCTTTCTGCCACGCATGCTCTACTGCAAAATTCTCCGTAGTCATCTGCCACACGCGCTGATTAAGAACATCGATCTGTCAAAAGCCCGCTCGCTGCCAGGGGTGATAGCCATCATTAGCGGAAAAGACTTGCCGATCCCTTATGGAATTCTTCCGGTTAGTCAGGATGAGCATGCGCTGTGTGTCGACAAGGTGCGCTTCATTGGCGATCCAGTGGCGGCGGTCGCGGCAATCGATGAAGATGTTGCGTTCGACGCGATGAATTTGATCGATGTTGAGTACGAACCGCTGCAAACGATCTCTTCGATTGAAGAAGGCGTGATGATTGACGAGCCGCGCATTCATGAATACGGCGACGGCGGGAACGTGCATAAGAAAGTCTCTCTGGAATTCGGCGAGACGGACGAAGGATTCGCGGAAGCCGATCTGATTCGCGAAGATACTTTCTTCTACGAAGGCAACACACATTTGCCTATGGAGCAACACGCGGCCGTCGCTTATTACGACACCGATGAGAAGCTCACTCTGTGGAGTTCGACGCAGACGCCGCACTACGTTCATCGCGCTCTAACCAAAGTGCTGGAAATACCGGCGAGCCATATTCGCGTCATCGCTACGCCAAATGGGGGCGGCTTTGGCGGCAAGAGCGACCCGTTTAATCATGAAGTGATTGTCTGCAAACTCTCGATAATGACGGGCCGACCGGTGAAATGCACGTTGACGCGCGAGGAAGTTTTTTATTGTCATCGCGGACGTCATCCCGTGCTGATGCAGGTGAAAACCGGCGTGAAGAAAGACGGGGCGATCACTGCGATGCACTTCAAGTCATTCCTGGATGGCGGCGCCTATGGAAGTTATGGGGTGGCGAGCACCTTCTATACCGGCGCTCTGCAAACCGTGACTTACGAAGTGCCGCGTTACAAGTTCGACGGCCTGCGCGTCTTCACCAATAAACCGCCGTGCGGTCCGAAGCGAGGGCACGGCACGCCCCAGCCGCGTTACGCGCTCGAAGTTCATCTCGACAAAATCGCGGAAGAACTAAACCTCGATCCGGCCGACATGCGCAAACGACATCTCGTCAAGCCATATTCCGTCACCGCGAACTATCTTCGAATCGGGAGCATGGGCTTGGGCGCGTGCATCGACAAAGTTGTCGAAGGCTCGGATTGGAGGAATAAATTTTCGTGGAATGGGTACGCAGGCGTCCCGCCTGCTATTCCGGCTAAGTCAGAACCGCCCGCAGGAACGGCAGGCGAGACACCTGCGTACCGAAAACTTCCATACGGCAAAGGCATTGGCATCGCTTGCTCTTCGTACATCTGCGGCGCTGGTCTGCCTATTTACTGGAACAACATGCCGCAATCAGGGGTGCAGCTTCGGCTCGATCGTCAGGGCGGTGTTTGTGTAATGTGCGGTTCGACGGATATCGGCCAGGGATCGGATTCAATTCTGGCGTACATCGTCGCCGAGGTTTTGGGAATCGATCCGTTCGACATTCGCGTTGTCACTGCCGATACCGATCTGACACCCGTAGATCTGGGCAGTTATTCCAGCCGCGTTACGTTGATGACCGGCAATGCCGCGATTCAAGCCGCCGAACGCGCCCGCGAGTTCTTGACGATTGCCGTGGCCGAAAAACTCAAGTTGGCGTCTCGTTTGCGGAAGCGGTGGTGCTGGCCGAATCAAGGTTCGGGACGATTGGCACTGTTGGTTCGTACACGCCGCCGCGCTCGCCGGGTAAATACAAAGGAGCAGGGGTTGGTCCGTCGCCGGCCTACAGCTATTCCGCTGCGGTCGCCGAAGTGGACGTCGACGCTGCAACCGGTATCGTTACAGTCGAGCGCATCTGGATCGCCCATGACATCGGCAAATCGATTAATCCGGTGCTGGTGATGGGACAAGTCGAAGGCAGCGTCTACATGGGCCTGGGCGAGATATTGATGGAAGAGATGGCCTACCGCGCAAATCGTAACGTCGTGCACAAGTTTCCTTCGATGCTGGAATACAAGAGTCCAACCACGATGGAAATGTGCGACGTTAAGACGTATCTAATCGAAGATCCCGATCCTAGTGGACCTTTCGGCGCGAAAGAAGTTGGCCAGGGACCGTTGCTGCCGGTGCCGCCGGCAGTTGCCAATGCAGTTTACAATGCCATCGGTGTGCGCATCGATGAAGTCCCGATTACTCCTGAGAAAGTTTTGAAAGCCTTGCGCGAAAAATCAAGAGGACGTGAAGGACGATATGGGCCTGATTCCGTTCCTTCAGTCGATTGGCCGGAACTGTTACACGTGCTGACGCCTGCCGAAGGCGGCGACGGCAGCGCGATGCCGCGCGTGGCAGTGCACTCGTAAAATTCTCGGCGAACTTCTAAAATGTCTTTTGCTTGGGATGAAGAGAAAGAGAGAAGAAATGTCGCGAAGCACAAAATTCTCTTTGCTGAGGCGATCACGGTCTTTGATGATCCGCTGTTCGTGATTGCTGCTGACGACGATCACTCCTTGGTTGAGAAGCGGTTTATTATTTTGGGAGAGTCAAGCCGCGGAAGATTACTTGTTGTCGGTTACGCTAAACGCGGCAAAGACACGAGAATAATAAACGCACGAAAGGCAACACCGAAAGAGCGGAAGAATTATGAAGAAGAAATATAAGAGCGAAATGGACGACGATTTGCGCCCTG
>QHXE01000568.1 GCA_003222835.1 Acidobacteriota bacterium
GGCTGAGCCGATACGGGCGGCGATCAAGCAAGCCATCGACGAATGTTTCGTCTCCGGTTTCCGTCGAGTAATGCTGTTTGGCTGTGGACTCGCCTTAGCGAGTTCGTTGATGGCAGGGCTTATAATTCGTAGTTGGAAATGATGGCTTCGAAGGGCGCTTTCAAAAGAGAGGCCGTCATATTCGTTGCCTTTTCTCAGGTCGGAGAGCTATCTTAGTAACACGCCCTGTCTGAACAGAACCCCCGCTGATCGGACCTCACCAGTCAGAAACACCTGCGGTTAGCAGGTGGGCCTGGTTTCGAGCTTCTTGCGGAGGGAAACTGAAATGCACACAAGCTTAACTCGCACCATTCTGGTAATCGAAGACTACCGAGACACTCGCACGCTGCTTTCATCTCTCTTGCGCGCGAAGGGCTACAAGGTGATCGAGGCGAGCGATGGCCGCGAAGGCTTGCTTCAGGCCAATAGAGTCGCGCCGGACCTGATTTTAATGGACTTGGCGATGCCCAGAATGGATGGCGTCGAAGCGGCGCGCCAAATTCGCAAGCGCAACAGCCTCTCGCGCACGCCCATCTTTGCCGTCACCGCTTACGGAACGCCTGAGGTCAAGCAGGACGCGCTCGACGCCGGTTGCACCGAAGTATTTCTTAAGCCGCTGGAACTCGATAAGTTCCTGGTAAAAATAAAAGAGACACTCGGCGCGTGATCCGCCGGCAGCGTCCTACTTTTGAAGTGGCACACGCATTTTGCGCGTAAGTTCACGGGCGGGACGCCCGTGCCGCTGTTCAAGCTCTACTGAGTCAACGTTCGATCGATATTCAAACCTCGAATCAATGCTTCCAACTCTGCTTGCAAACGCACGCGTTCTTCCTGCGACGCTCGCTTCTCTTTGTTGAGTTGGTCGAGACGCGTTTCTTGCGTGTCGGCCTTTGAGACGTACCGCGTGATCAATTGCTTTGCCTCGGCGGTCGCGGTCAGGGCTTTGATGTTGTCGCGCAGGCGCTGCTGGTCCGCGCTAATCTCGGTCACTTCTTTATCAATCGTTTGGATGCGCGCTTCGGTCGCCGCCATCCGGCTCTTGAGGTCGATGATCTTTTCCAGCACGTCGCGGGTCGTAGCGTCGATGTAACGACGCGAGATGAACAACTCAAGATCCTGACGGCTGAAGTTTTGCAGCGCGTATGCGTCCATCAGCGCTCGTCGCTCCTTTACCGGCAGGTCAACCTTCTCATGGGGTCCGAGCGGAACCCGAAAGCGATAGTAACGCGCGCTTTTACCGTCTGGCTTCGGCGTATTGCTCGTTAGCTCCCAATCCGGGTGGACCGGATGTTCGATATAAACGACGCGCGGTTTGTCGGTTTGATTGACCAGCGTGTAGGTCTTCTCGCTGGTTTGATAGTAGTGGGCTTGAAAGACTCCGTTCACCACCCGCACCAGAAACGTGGGCTCGCGATCTTCTTTCGCGCGCGCATTGACCAACGTGCCGAGATCGAGCGCGAACGAAATCAAACGCTGTTCGGCGGGTTTTAGACGTTCCATCAGAGCCTCGCCCGCATAAGCATCCCCATCGATTACCGTCAACGCGCCATCTTCCAGCGTGAGCGGCGAAGTGTTCTTCAAAAGCATTCCACCCATCGGTCGATCGCGCCGATTGGCTTCGTTGTAGATCGAGACGCGCTCGCCGTCCATGCGAGTTTGTACTATCGGAATCAATGCCGAACGATTGCGAGGAACACTGACTGGCTGGTCGATGCGATACTCGAAGAGATCGCCGACTTCGCTGCCGGTAGCGGCGGCTTCGATGCCTGAATCGGGCCGCGTGATCGCGTCGCTGAGCGTGGTCGCGCCACCGGAATAACCAAAAGACGATCCTGGCGTAAGATTCGCGAGGCTGTTCGCTCTGCGGCCGTTCATCGGCAGTTGATAGAGTTGTCTCTGGGATGGCGCCGGGCGTTTGGCGGGGCCATTAGTCACGGTGACAGTCGCATTTTCATCCTTTAACTTTTCGTCGGAACTCGCTCCGCCGCCAATACCGCTATTTCCACCTTCACCTGGTTCGTAAGTCTGCGGTTCCAGCTTCAAATCGTCAGGCATCGGCACAATCGGCCGGTAGCGATAGAAAGGTTTTTGAATAGGTTGAATGAACGAGACCGGCGAGCCAGAGACAAGCGCGAGCGAGACGCTGGTCCAATCTTCTTCGCTGACATTGTCGACGATGGCCCAGCCCTGAAAGAAGGGCTTGCCTTGCGAATCGAGCACGACACGATACGTCGTTTTCCAAATTGGCGCCGCAATCGTGTAGCTGACCAGCATTTCACGACTGCCGTTGCCGTCCGAAGTGACGACGATGGTCTTTGCATCTCGGCGACGCGCCGACGCGGTGGCGTTGGCAAACTCACCTACGTCGCGCCGCGCGCCTTCATCAGCCAGCTTTACCGAACGCACGTCGGCGAGATCGAAACTCATCAGCTCGCCATTCTCGGACGCAATGACCAAGGCGTGAGTAATTGACGGCGGTTTGTTGGCATCGATCTGCGACTTGCGTTCTTCGACCGTCAGAATCGATCCCGCGGCCGTCCGGTTGGCCGTCGCGACGATGACGTGTGCACCTTGAAGCTGAGTCAGCACGCCGGCCAGCCCGCCCTGATTTTCATTCTGAGTTCCCGGTTCAACCGAGAATGGAATATCCGCCAGGCGCGCGGCTGGTGGCGCTGAAGAGTTGTAACTTACCGCGCCGATGCGGCCCTGGCCCAGATCGAGCACGACCATCGATTTCAAAACGTCGTCGACTTGCGATTGCTTGAACGAAAGAT
>QHXE01000569.1 GCA_003222835.1 Acidobacteriota bacterium
CGTATTAGGATTCCGTTTCAACAGGCAGATGAGACTCAAAGCAGATGCTATAGCTGCAAGTATGATGAGCAAAGCAGTATTCCTCTCGGCCCTAGAGAAGATCGGGCGCGCGTTTCCGAGCATATTGACCTGAGGACGGCCATCCCTTACCTATCCGCCAGGGCGACCCAGGGTAGAGAAGAGAATAGAGGGCATTCAAGCAGCGACATCATACTAGAAGAGACAAAATTGTACGGGAGCACCCGGGCGTGCTTCGGGTCCGTTAGGGTCCAGACAAAGGCTCACTCATGGGTTTGCTACATTGAAACCTGAAAGTCTCCTGGAAATTGGCTTGGAAACGTCTTGGAATTGGAAACTTGCTCGTGATCATGTTAATCCTCTCCGGTAGCGCGAATGAGGCTCACCGAGATACTCGGAATAGCGCCAGCGTGACTCCGCTGCGACAAGATGGGTGTTGGACCACGAAGTAGTAATTGCCGGGAGTCAAGCCGTCTGGGAGAAACATCGAATTCCAGTTGAGTTCCCAAGCGCCGTTTTGGCCTCCAGACTTGGTCTGGTAGTAAGTCACCTGGCCATTGTAGACAGGCGCCGTGTCCGCTTGCCTGTAGAGACTCACAATCGTCGGATCCTGGCAGAGGTTGAGGCTCGTCTGGATAACTGGTTCAAGAAAATAGTCCCTACTGTTGCCGTTGATTGCAAAGACTTGGCTCTGATTGCCGGAAAAGCGCATAACCTCGACGCTGTGACTAGAAATGAGCAGGCCTACCACGATCACCATCACTCCCACCGCAATGATAGCGAGCACAGGAATGCTTGGTCTAGAGAGCCTCAAGACCGACGCCTAGACTATCCCGCAGACACTAATTACTTTTGGTCGGCGTTCTTCCCGCTTGTCTTTTGGGTCAAGCTGGAGGGATACTCGTTAGCTTCTGTGTCTGTAAGACCGAAGGAGGCGAACGAGTATGCCTCTCCAATTTATCATGTCGAAATTGTTCCGACAGCACAAGTGGTTGTGTGGAAATTCTGCTGAGCCCCAAAAGGTTCACAACGGAATGTTAGGTTCGCCCTGCCTTTGTTCCTTATTTGTGCTCCTAAAGAGGTCTAGTCGCCAGTTGTTGCAGCGCATGAAGCTGCCACTCCCTCTGGGGTACTCGTATTGGCTTTCTCCTAAGAGAACGAAGCTCAATTTTCTGCAGATGGCATTGGACGGATGGTTGTCCACCGAGGGAAAAGCCATGAGATATTTGTGACCCCGAAGCTTTGTAACCCGTTCTACGACTAGTTTTGTTGCGGCGGTAGCGATTCCCTCACCTTGGAACTCTGGCAGAACACTCCAACCAGTCTCCCATACTTTCCCTCCGTCCCAATCTTTTTCCCAATAGCCAACTGTACCAGCTAGGGCTTTTTCGAAGCCTACCGATATGACGAATATGCAACCCTTACTAGAGTCTTCAGACATAGCAACGAATTTTTTGTGACGCTCCCAAAGTTTTTCCACGCTTTCCGGTCCGCCAAGATGCTTCATCATTCTCGGGTCTCCTAGCGTCCTTTCCAGCAATGGCAGGTCGCCTTTCGAGTACGGACGGACGGCAACGTCAGCCCCCCGATTCATGACTCCTAGACTTTGGGGCGATGGCCCTTAAAATTTCTCTGAAAAAGTTCTACAGTCGCACAACAGGGGACTCGAAGCGGGCGACGTCCAATGTGACCGAATGTCGCACCGCTCAAGGATAGGGGTTTAGGCAGTCGTGTCCGCCATGGTCTTATGAGGAACTCAATATGTCAAAAGGAGAAATCCAAACACTAATTACCTTTGTAGGGTCCACCCATTCTGAATGCAGTCTCGCGGTACAAACTTCGTGTTTGGGAAGTTCTCGAGAAGCAGCGCAGGTTTCAATCTATGTCCCTTGATCGCAGATGGTACGGAGAACGACCTGATTGTCCCTAGGAAACGCCTTGGAAAACGGCTGAGGGTCCATGACCATGTTAAGGTCAGCGGGAGATTTAGGGTCGTGATACGGACGGGTTGATGGGTCTGCGTCAAAATCCGGTCATTTAACGACGCTCTAGAAATTTTGGGTATGCGTGCGTGTCTCGTGACGCAGAACTGGAAGATACTGTTTCCGGTTCTAGGCTAATCTGGCGAGCTTGTCTATGCTTTCGGTTTAGGCTCTGCTTTCGATGGTTTGCCTTCTTTCGTAGCGGCTGGTTTCTCTTCTTTGCCACCTGCAGGTTTCGCTTCCTTGCCCGCTGGAGGCTTCGCCTCTTTCCCTGGAGCTGTTTTGGCTTCTTCTTTCTTCTCAGCTGGCTTTGCTTCGGCTTTCTTTTCGGCGGCCGGTTTCTGTGCCTTGGCAGCTGGGGCAGCAGGCTTCTCCTCTTCCGTCTTCTTCTTCGCGACCCGCTGATCCTTCGGAAGCATCCTGTTCTTCAAATACGCAGGAACGATATCTGCAGATTTAGCATCCTGATAAATCTCGACCATGCATGTGGCGCTGGACCCGCCGGTCCTTGTCGCAATACTTCTCACAAACACACGGTCCACTGGTGCCTTGAAGTGTTCAGAGGCTAGCTTCCGCACCGTCAGCCGGTCCGGCGTTCCTGCTCCTTCGTGGTGAACAACTAGCTTTGCTTCGCGGCGTCCCAGCAGGTTGTTCGTATGCTCCTCGACCACTTCAAAACTCAACTCTTCACAGCCTCCGCCGTCGCTTCCGCACCACTGACAATTACGCTGTTGATCTGCAACGTCTCTTCCGAGATGACTCGTCCTC
>QHXE01000570.1 GCA_003222835.1 Acidobacteriota bacterium
GTTTGAAAGAAACTCTCGGCATTCAGGCTGTACACTTCACCATAGATCGAACGTGTCACGTCAACGACGGCCTGGCTATCGAGTGGCGGAGCAAGCGACACATCTTCATCGCCGACAATCGCCCGAAAGTCTCGCACGTCTTCGGGTAACGAACCATCAAGCATTCGTCTGCGCAAATCTTGTAATGTTTCTTGAAGTGGGGGAGTAAGCACGGCGCACTCGGCCA
>QHXE01000571.1 GCA_003222835.1 Acidobacteriota bacterium
TTGAGGACTGGGACTCCACGGCTGCGATGGCGGCGGCACATATGCCGCGGGCATAGTCCCTTCCAGATCAATTCTAATACCGCCCACGATGCCCGCCAGCGCGTTATAAATGAGTCCGCCGATTGCGCCACCGATAAATCCGAGCAACCCATAGGTAATGGGAATTGCGATCATCATTATCAATCCAATCAGCACCGTGCCGCCCGCGCCGATTGCCTGGCTCTCATCTTTCGGCATAACTGAAGCCAGAGCGGCGCCGAAGATCATAAAAATGAGCCCGTAGATCACGCCAATAATCAGGCCAATCACAAGCATCAGCAGCCCCTGGATTTTCGCCAACGAAAGCACGCCGACGCGTCTAATGGTCATCTCCGCCATTTGATGTTCTCCTCGGAAAATGTAGAACAGGCTGCCAGCCTGTTCCGATTTGTGTTGTTACAGTAGCGCCGGAACAGGCTGGCAGCCTGTTCTACATGAGCACCGATTTGCCTCGCAAGGAATCATAAGTAGAAAAGACTGAGACGCGGCACGCCATACTGCTCGCGTAACCGCTTCAGCAACAGGTTATCGAATGTTTGTTGGTAAACTGCCTTCTCCATGTGCGCGCGATAGGGACGCAACTGCTGTTTGATTTCTTTTTCTATCTCGGTCGACTGTTTGGTAGACACGCTGGAACGAAGGGCGTCATTGAGCAGTCGCTCGATACCAGTTAAAGATTCTTCCAACTTTCGCGCGTCGGGTTTTGGAGCGCTCTCATAATCGTCTCTGATTTCGGACAGCAGCTTCGCTGCGCGCGACAAGACTTCGCCAAGTTCTTCGCTGCTGGTCTTCTCCTCCCTTTGATTCAACTGATCAAGCGCCCCCCTCAAGTGTTCGAGAACTGCTTGACGCGGAAAGGGCAGTTCGCGGTCTGCATCTTCTGCTTCTGCCTCTTCTGCCTGATCATGGCTGCCAACTCGCGATTCCAGCCACTCGGCATACTGCGCTTCGACCTCTTCTTCGCAGTAGAGCAGAGTCTTCACGCTGCGCTTGTGTTTCTTGGCTTCGTGCGAATCAAACGCGTGTTCGATTCCGCGCAGCGCCACGTGCAAAGGCACGCCCCGCTCTTTCCAACTCTCCATCAGCGCCCAATCGATAGGGCTGAGCCAGAGATGCTTGCCTCGGCGGCGAATGAAGGTGTCTTCGATTTCGGAGAAATAACTGAAGTAATTCAAAGCTCGTTTCAGGTTTCAAGTTTCAGGTTTCAAGTCAGCACACGGTTTGCAAATCGAAACTTGAAACGTGAAACCTTGAACTTGAAACTCATTTCGTTCGTTCGTAAACCAGACGCAAGCCTTCCAGCGTCAGCGTTTCGTCGACAGTCTCAATGAATCCGGAACCCTTTGCGATTAAGGCCGCAAGGCCGCCGGTGGCGATCACCCGCGGCGCGCCGCCGAGTTCGTCGATCATTCTTTGCAGAATGCCATCAACCAAGCCCACATAGCCGTAATAGAGACCTGATTGCATTGCTTCAACAGTCGCAGAGCCGATCACTTTCTGCGGCCGCTTGATTTCGACTCGCGGCAATTTCGCCGCGCGCTCGAACAAAGCGTCCGACGAGATCGTGATCCCGGGAGTGATTACTCCGCCGAGATACTCGCCAGTTGCATTGATAGCGTCGAATGTTGTCGCCGTGCCGAAATCGACGACGATGCAGGGCGCACCGTACTTGTGAATCGCGGCCACGGCATCGACTATTCGGTCCGCGCCCACATCTGAGGGCGGCTGATAAAGAATCGGAACGCCGGTATCGATCGTGTGGTCGATGAACAACGGCGTCAAGTGAAAATAATCTTCCGCCATGCGCTTCAAAGTAAAATTAACCGGCGGCACCACCGAAGCAATCGCGATCGCGTCGATCGATTTAAAGTCCAGCCCGGCCAGCGCAAAGAGGTTGCGGGTATGCACGCCCCACTCATCAACCGTCCGGGCGCGTGCCGTCGTCAGACGCCAATGCGCGACGAGATTCTCGCCGTCAAACACTCCGAGCGAAGTGTTAGTGTTGCCGATGTCGATTACTAAGAGCATAAAAGATTGGGTGTAGGGGTTTGGGTATAGGGTGTTGATGCCGGATTCTGTTCAAATCGGTCGTCTGCGACAATCACCAACGCTCTTCAAGGCTGGACCCGCCATATGCCGGTCTGCCAATTACGTAATGACTGCACTCAACCTACACCCCACCACCCTACACCCGACACCCTCTAGTTCGTGCGCAACGCAGTCACATCACCAGCGCGCACGATTCGAAT
>QHXE01000062.1 GCA_003222835.1 Acidobacteriota bacterium
ATCCGCCCGCCGATGTGTTTCCCACCGGTGAAAGCAGTGCTGATGCCTACAAAACCGCCGATGGTCGCGAGAATCGCCAGCACTACTAACGGAATCCACATCGACTTCGGCGATTCATGTGGGACGTGGCTGTCGTGATGCGGCGTCGTGTGTTCCTTTTTCTGCGCATGACCTTCGTGATCCATGCTGTGTTCGTGCTTGCGAAATCGCTCTTCGCCCCAGAACGTCATGGCCATCAGGCGCGTCATGTAGAAGGCCGTGCATGTCGCGGCGATCGTTCCGACTAACCAAACGAGCCAACCCAGAGGAATCTGCGTTGTCGATGCCGCATTCCAAAGAATTTCATCTTTCGACCAGAAGCCGCTGAACGGAATGATGCCGCAGATCGCCAGCCAGCCGGCGAGAAAAGTCAGGTACGTGTAGGGCATGTATTTCTTCAAGCCGCCCATCCGCCGCATGTCCTGTTCGTGATGCATGCCGTGAATCACACTGCCCGATCCGAGGAACATCAGGGCCTTGAAGAACGCATGGGTGACGACGTGAAAGATGCCGATGATGAAGGCGCCCACACCGCAAGCGAGAAACATAAAGCCAAGCTGCGATACGGTCGAGTATGCCAGCACGCGCTTAATATCGTTTTGCGTAATGCCAATCGTCGCCGCAAAGATGGCCGTGAAGGCGCCGACGATCGCGACCACCAGCATCATTGTCTGCGAATGCTGAAAGATGACGTTCGTGCGCGTCAGCATGTACAAACCCGCCGTGACCATCGTGGCGGCGTGAATCAGCGCGGACACAGGCGTGGGGCCAGCCATAGCATCCGGCAACCAAACATGAAGGGGAAACTGCGCCGACTTACCGCACGCGCCAATCATCAGACCCAAAGCAATCCAGGACATCAAACCCCAATGACCAAGCGGCTCCAGCGGATAGCCGGCAGCTTGTGACATCACGGTCGTGTATTGCGCCGTACCGAACGTGGCAATCACCGCAAAAACTGCGAGCATGAAACCAAAGTCGCCGATGCGATTCGTAATGAAGTTCCTTAGGAACAGAGTCCGACGCCCTCCCAGCCGACGAACATCATCACGAAATTCGAACCCATGACGAGCACGAGCATCGAAAACATGAACAGGCCCATGTAGGCGAAGAATCGGTAGTAGCCCGTGTCACCATGCATGTAACCGGTGGCAAAAACAAAAATACAAAGACCTACGCCCGTGACGATCAGCATAAAGATTGCTGAGAGGGGATCGAGTTGATAACTCCACTCGATGTTCAATAAGGAAGCTCTCGGTGCAGGGACCGTCACCTGTCGATTGGCAGTTGTAATCGTGGTGGACTCGGCTTGTCCCAAGCTTTGACGCACGGCGCCGCCGGGAATCCATCTAAAGGCTGTTTGCGTCGATACGTAAGGATTGGGCCAGAGCGAATTGCTGGAAAAACCATACGAAGAGATCGCCGCGACACTAATTAGAAACGAGAGCGCGACTGAGCCAACCGCGATTCCTCCGATCAGCTTCTCAGGAAAGCGAAACCAACGGCCGAAGATGCCGTTGATGGCGGCGCCGATAAGCGGAAGAAGCGGAACTAGCCAGATGAATTTGTACATGAAACCTTTAATCGTTTAGAGGCGGGCTACTGCCCGCCTTTTCTGTGCAGCGGATCGGCGGGCGGTAGCCCGCCGCTAAACGGTTGTACTTTTCTTACCACTTCATCAAATCAATCTCATCCACCCAGATGGTCTCGCGGTTGCGATAGAGTGCGATCACAATGCCGAGTCCAATAGCCGCTTCGGCGGCGGCGACTACGATGATGAAAACTGTGAACACTTGTCCGGCGAGTGGATTTGCGCCGCCAGTGTCCTGCAAGTAACGGGAGAACGCAATGAGGTTCAGGTTCGCCGCGTTCAAAATCAATTCAATCGACATGAAGATGACGATGATGTTGCGCCTGGTGAGCACTCCCGCGATGCCGATGATGAAAAGGATTGCCGCGATTACCAGGAATTTCGACAGATCGGGATGTTTGATGCTTTCGATCGCTGTAGAAACACGACCGCCCGAGCCTTCCTGGAGCAAGAATAAGAGTATTATTGATAGCTGAATCATTCGGATTGTTTCAGCCGCGTAGCGGCGCAATGTTTATAGAACGCACCGGTTATTCAAAATCACTCCGCTCCGTAGGAGCGAAATGTTTCTGTCGCACATTAATGGGCTCGGCAACTTATTAGAACCTAACGGTTCTATGAACATCTCGTGCCTAACGGCACTAAAAACTCTGAGATGTCTGAATTACTCCGTCCCTGGGGCTGCTTCCGAAGCAACGACGTTTTCCAACAACTCCGGATCGACATCATCCGCAGCGGCCTCTTGTTTCAGCGTGCGCGCCAGCATTACCGAGCCAATAATCGCAACCAACAAGAGCAAGCTGGCGATCTCAAATGGCAAGGACGCGTAGGTGTAAAGACTGCCGCCGACGCGTTCTGTTTCTTTCGTGAGCCGGCTGACGTGAGTAGCGCCCGGAGGGAGACTCTGGGTCTGTGCCTCTCGGGTTTGCTCTGCCTGTTGAGCTTTCGCTTTTTGAGCCGGATTTCCGAATCCTCTATTGATTGCCAACAGCAAGCCCAATACGAGCAATAACGAAAACACCAAGGCGGCAGACACCTGTGGTATGCCATTGAAGATAGCCGCTTTCCCTTCTTCTTCCGCACCAACATTGACCAGCATGATGACAAACAGAAACAAAACCATCACGCCGCCCACATAAACCAGAATCTGTACGCCAGCGATAAACTCAGCGCCCAGAAGAATGAACAACGCCGCGACCGAAACCAGCGAAGAGATCAGGAACAGCGCCGAGTGCACCGCGTTCCGCGCCATAACGGTCAGCAGCCCCGCCAGAATTGCAGCGATTGAGAATATCCAGAAGAAGACTGATTCCCAGCCGGACAAGATCATTGCCGATTTCCAATTGCCGATTGCCGATTTGAATAAACTTTCGATTTTCCGTTTCGCTTTTCACCAGAAGTCGCCGAGATTCGCGACTGTGCGAATATTTTTGTCAATTCGTTCGCTTCATCCAGTAGCGGCTGAACCTGATTTTGCTTTAGGAGTTCGCCCTCGATAATAACTTCCATCCAATAGCCGCTCTCGTCGGCCTCCTCTTCTGCGATTCCCAATTTTGCGATGAATTCCGCCTTGGAACGACCTCGACACGCGGCCCTGTAGTTCGCTCCGACTGAGGTACCCGCACGGACAAGTTGACCACCTATCGCTCTGCCGGCGACGGTATTCGGCAACGCGGCAACAAGCTTCAGAATGCGCAAAGCAAACTGCTTGGTGCGCTTCTTAAGATCGTCGGCATTCATCGTGTTGAGGGTCGGCAGCCTCTATAAATGGATCAGCAAAACAAATCGGAAATCGGCAATGTTTACGCTTCGTATTTCACTGTCTCTCGTCCCTGCTCGAGCATCTCGCGATTCCAAACAAAACCCGCGCGCGAGTACGTTGCCAACTCGAAGTCCTGCGTCAGCTCCAGGCAATAGGTCGGACATGCTTCCTGACACAGGGCGCAGAACATGCACCGCGAAGTGTCAAAGATGAATCCGTCAAGAACCTTTTTGCGTCGAGGTTTGCCGGCGACGACGACTTCGACATCCATCGGAATCACGTCGATACAGTCTTCGGGACATGCGAGCGCGCAGAGATTGCATGCGATGCAGAGCGTTTCGTGCGTCTCGGGATCCATATTCAGTCGTGGCGCGCCGTGAAATCGTGGCGCGACGTCGGGGCGCACTTTCGGATATTGCTCGGTATAAATTCCCTTCCCCGCAACCGCGTCCTTGTCCGTTAACGCGCCGACATTGAACTTCAGCGTGACAGCAAGCCCTTTTAGTAGATCGGTCATGAAGAAGCGCTTGAGCTTCTGAGCAAACGTCGGTTTGGGAACAGGAACTAATGGCATATTGAGATCTTAGGTTTCAAATTCCAGATTTGCAATTCCATCACGGTTCAGAGTTCAAGCTTCAGCGTGCTTCTTCCTTCGTGACCGCATTGGCAACCTAAAGGTTGATGAACTCTAAACTCTTCAGCTTGGCGACCCTACAGAACTCGAGGGCGCGACTGCCGGTCTTCCCTTCGGCAAATCCATCAGTCGAATCTTCCGCCGCTGCTTCTTCAGGTTGAAATCGCGCGACCGCCAATTGATTAATGACAGGATTACCGCGGTCACCAATAGATTGCCCAATCCAAACAAGATTGCGATCACTTTTCCGCTGGCGGTCAGATTCAACCCGTGCGCAATCGAGTCAATCGTATGAATTCCACTCTCATTGAGGCCTTGCAGTACTACCACCGCGATCGCCGTTACGACGATGTTGATAAGTGAAGCCGGCAAGAGCCACTTCCATCCCAAGTCCATCAACTGGTCATAGCGAAAGCGCGGCAACGTCCAGCGCAACCAGAAATACAAATAGAGCAGCAGACCGGCCTTCGCCAGAAACACAACTAGACTGACCACGACGTAAGCGTTGTGGAACCCTTTCGCTTCCGTAAAGCGATAGACGAACGGAAAATACCAGCCGCCGAGATAGAGCGTCGTCGCAACCGCCGTGACGACCACCATCGCCGTGTATTCAGCCATGAAAAAGAGTGACCAGCGAAAACCGGAGTATTCAGTATGAAAGCCGGCCACCAATTCCGATTCTGCTTCCGCCAAATCGAACGGCGCGCGGTTGTTTTCCGCAATGCCGCTGATCAGAAAGACAACGAACCCGATAGGCTGATACACGAAGAACCAGACTGAATCAGATTGCTGCGCCGCGACGATACCTGACAGCGACAGCGTGCGCGCGAAGATCAGCGCGCCGATTATTGCCAGCCCCATCGAGACTTCGTACGAAACCATCTGCGCGCTCGAACGCAGCGCGCCCAGCAAAGCGTACTTTGAATTCGATGACCAGCCAGCGAGAATCAAAGCGAGCACGCCCACGCTGGAAACGGCCAGCACAAATAAGACGCCGATGTTTACATCGGTAATCACCGCCCAGTCAGGCCCGAAAGGAACAACCGCCAGCACGATGAACGCCGCGACGACAGCAATGTAGGGCGCGACGAAAAATACCCACCGGTCGGCATTCTCAGGAATAAAATCCTCTTTCGTCAGCAACTTCAGACCGTCTGCGATCGGCTGCAACAGTCCCCACGGCCCAACCCGCATCGGTCCCAGCCGCGCCTGAATGAATGCGGAAATCTTTCTTTCGAGGTAAGTAGCATACGCGACCCACAGCGCCGTGATCGTCACGACTGCGCCAATCTGAATGAATGGCCAGATGACATAGTTCACCGTTTGCTCGTTGAAGAATTTGAGCAGCAAACTGTCGATCAAGTTGAGTGGAGCCAGTAGTGCCATCGCAATTATTTGAGCTCGCCAATTGCCGAAAACCGCGTAGCGGCAAAATGTTTATAGTTCCAAGAATGTATTCGACTCTAGGAACTCCTTTAGGAGTGAGATGGATTTTCTTTCACCCATAAATGGGTTCTCAGATTTTGACGAGCCAACTCTTTCTATAGACATTCCATCCCTCCGGGATTTGCATCGACCGGCTTATCTATCAATTTCTCCTAAAACAATATCCAACGTCCCGATGATCGCCACCACATCCGCCACTAGATGCCCGATGCAGAGCCTTTTCAACGCCTGCAAATTCATGAAGCACGGAGGACGAACTCGCATGCGCCAGGGTTGTTGGGTTCCGTCAGAGACCAGGTAGCAACCAATCTCGCCTTTCGGCCCTTCGATTGAATGATAGTAATCACCGATTGGCGGCTTGATCAGTTTGGGCACTTTCGCATTCACCGGTCCGTCGGGAAGATTGTCAATCGCCTGCTGAACGATCCTGCGCGATTGTCGCATCTCTTCCATGCGCACGAGGTATCGATCGTAAGTGTCGCCGTTATCGCCCAAAGGCACGTCGAAGTCCACGTCCGCGTAAGCGGCATATGGTCGCGCCTTGCGGATGTCCCAAGCAACGCCCGAGCCGCGCAGCGCCGGACCAGACAATCCAATCGCAACTGCGTCGTCACCGGAGACCACGCCGATACCCACCGTGCGGCTCAACCAAATTCTGTTTTCTGAAAGCACCGTTTCATATTCACCAAGCCGCGTCGGAAAATTATTGATGAAGCGACGCACGTCTTGTTCGAAATCGTCATAGACATCGTTAGGCATGCCGCCGACGCGCCACGCATGACAGGTAAGGCGCGCTCCGAACTGGCGTTCAAAAATCTTCAGAATCTCTTCGCGCTCCCGAAACGCCCACAACAGAATTGTTACCGCGCCAATGTCCAACGCATGCGTTCCCAGCCAAAGCAGATGAGAAGCGATCCGATTCAACTCAGTGAGAATCGTGCGAAGGTAATGAGCGCGCCGTGGCACGTCGAGACCCATCATCTGCTCGACGGTCTCGACCCACACCAATCCATTCGACACCGCCGCAATGTAATCGAGCCGATCCCAATACGGCGCAATCATCGTGTACATGCGGTTCTCGGCAATCTTTTCCATGCCGCGATGCAGATAGCCGATGTCGCAATCGAGATCGATGACCGTTTCGCCATCAAGCTTCAGGATCACTCGCAGCACGCCGTGCGTGGACGGGTGCTGCGGCCCCATGTTGAGCGTCATTATGGGGCTGTCGAGCAGCGTCTGTTGGGTTGTGGCGATTTCTACTTGATGCATCGCTTCGTTTAGATCCTCGTTCCCTCTCCCTTTGGGAGAGGGTTAGGGTGAGGGTTTACTGCGCGGTCTTAATCCTCGCCCCAGCCCTCTTCAGAGGGAAGTGAAGTTATCAGCCCTACCTCGCCGGTTACCCCGCCTCATTCGAAACGTAACAACCCGTCACACTCCAAGGCTCGATCACGAGACCGATCTCCTTCACTTCGCCTTTATCTTTCTTGTCGCGCAGCTTCAGCATTAGCGACTGCGCGGCGCTGGCCTTGTTCCAAACATTTCGCGGCGCCATCGTCTCAGTAAGCGTAAAGCCAGCACCGGTCGCCGCTTCCGGAGTGTCAAAAACTTTCGCTTCGTAGTGTGCGGCGATTTCTTTTGGATTCATCGATCTTGGTACTCAGTATTTTGCGTTTATTTCTCGCTCCCGAAAAGGCGCTATTTCTAAAAATCAAACTACAAAAGTTCACCCGTCGAACTCCTGCCTTCTGCCGACTGCCTACTTGTCCTTAGGCATTACCTCTTTTCCACTCTTGAAAAGCTCGCGCACCTCGCGCTCTTGTGGTACCGACAGAATCTCCAATCCGTATGCGCGTCGCTGTTCCAACTGTTCGCGCTGTACGTCGGTGAATTCCGGCAAATGATTTTCGGTCCATTTATTCTCGACAAACTCGAGGGGATAGTCCTTGCGCAGCGGATGTCCTTCCCAATCGGGCGGCAAAAGAATTCGGCGCAGGTCAGGATGACTGTGAAACCTCACGCCGAAGAGATCGTAAACTTCCCGCTCCGGCCAATCCGCCGCAGGCCACACGCCAGTAACACTGGCGACTGCCTCGCCATCGACGGCAACTTTCAAACGCACGCGCTGGTTTGCGGGGATCGAATAGAGATTGTAAACGACTTCGAAGGGCGCTTCCTTGCGATCCGGATAGTGCACGCAAGTCAAGTCAGAAAGATAATTGAACGGCGTGTCGGCATCGCGTTTCAACGCATCACAAACTTCGACGATGCGCGCAGGTTCGATGCGAATCGAAAGCTGACCGAGAAACTCCGAAGCTTCAATCACCGCGCCGTCAAACTTGTCGCGCAGTTTTTTCACCAGTGGATGATTGGCGGCATCGACCGGCTTCGGACCTTCTTCTTTCTTTTTTACTGGAGCCTTAGGAGGTCCGGGTGCGGCGGCCTTTTGCGCTTGTTCTTTAGCTGCCGCGACGCGCGCTTTGGCCGCTTCAACTTGCGCATCTTTTTCGGCGTCGGCTGAAAGTGAAGAAGGGTTTGCAGGGCGCGCTTGCTCCTGCTCGTGCTTTTCTGAGGGTGCGTTCGGTTTTGAACCCAAATCGGGCTTATCTTCCTGTGCCATACGCTCGCTTCAATACACTCTGAGTCATGACGCTCTGGCTTTGGGCCACGGGCGCGTTAGTCCAAACGCCACGCTCACGTGTGATTGCGAAATCGCGAAACAGGTCGGAACAAAAATGACTTGTAGCATGCGATTTACGCCATTGTCAATTGAGCTGATCGGAGCAGAGTTCTGCCTCTCCATTTGGGAGAGCGACGGAGTGAGGTGCTAGCTGCGGACTCAATAACTTTCACTTTCATCTAATACGCGCAAAGGATCGTGAAAATGGAAAGAATAGTCCCTCGGCTCTTCTCGGCTAGGCCCTTACCCAACCCTCTGCCGACGGGAGAGGGAGTTGTTATCTCCTTCGTTTTCCCTTGACCTCGCCCGGCGGCGTAACGCGCATCACTCCATGATCGTCGCGATATAAACTATAGGTCAGCTCTTTGATTTCGCCGTCTTCCTTTACCCTGACGGTAAACGTCTTGTTCGCGCCGCGACCTTCGACACGCATGGGCAGATACCCTTCCAAATCCGGGCTGCGATAGGCGGTGTAGTGGTCCTGGTCATGCTTCTCGTAACCAAGCACGTAAATGCGATCGAAATCAGGCTCCTCCAATTTGTGGAGTTCTTTTGCAGAACTCCTTTCGAGAATCACCCAACTGCCAGGCCGCGATTCTTTCGCCACATCCTTCGTCTTCGTCGATGAAGCTTCTTCGCTGCTATCTTCATCAAGCCGCCGCCAAGCCACAAACTCGCGGCCGGTGCGGTAATAAATGATGTCGCTCGGCACCGTCAGCTCGACTTGCTTTCCAAAAATCCAACCTTCGGGCGCGGGCGAGATCGCCGGCGACAGCCGCACTTTGTACCAAAGTTCCGTCGTCTCTTGTTCCTCCGGATTTTCTTCGTCACTCTCCGCGTTCTTGTTATTGCTGTTGGCGCTTCCCGCTTTGGGCGCGGTATCGCTCTCGCTCGATTCGGCGCCTTTCTGTTTCGCCGCGCGCTTCCAACCGATAATCTCGAAGCTCGATCCGCTGTCGAGTCGCATCATGATGTTTTCATTGTTGCTGCGATCCGGCGTTAACCGCAGATTCGAACTCGCATGCAGTTGGCCCGTCGCCTGTCCCTGTACGTTCTTGTCTTCATCGGCAAGCTTTCGCGCCTTTTCCAGGACATTGTCCGGCATTATATTGCGCGCTTCGATCCAGCCTTCGGTCTTCTCTTCGTCGTGTCCCCGGACTCGATACCAACGCTCCTTCTTGGTGTTATCGCTGGGATCGGGAATGTCGATCGAGTCAAGAATGTCGATCGTATCGCCGCGGTTAACCTCGAGTAAATCAGCCGCGACGACTGCCGTTGAGCTTCGTATCTGAGCACTGTGAGCCACGACGACTCCGGTGTTGTTGCGACTGGCGAGCGTGCTGCATGCACTGATCAGAATAGCGCTAGCGAAAAGAATGGCGGTTTTAAGCCAGGGGTGTTTCGAATGGTTCATAGGCTGTTTCTACTTACCTCGATGCGGAAATCGCACATAGTCATTGTAACCTAACTCGCGCAGCAAATCGCGCTGCTGCTTAGTTAGCTGCTCGCTGACGCTGATGCTGGTCCGTAAGCCAGACTTCTCGACGCGCAAGCCGAACGGCGCCAGTTCTGTCTGCAAATTGATTACTACCGGATTACCGATGAACATTTGAACAAAATCCCGGGAGATCGACTCCGCGGTTAACAGATTCGTCACCGCATCATTGCCGTCATCAGCGTTCGTAAGCGTATTTGAACCCGGCTCCGATGAACGATATCGCTGAAAGAGTCTACGATACACATCATCGAGGGAGCGTTTTCCGTGACTCTGACTCCGCAACTTCAAATCATAAAGAAACGCGACCACCATGCTTTTCGAGTAAACGGAAGACTCACCGACCGTCCATCTTCTTTGCGAGGCCTCGACGAGCGACCAGCGATCGTGATCCACTCCGGCGACGTAACCATCATAAGCGCGAGCGATCGCGTTCAAAAACTCCGGAAACGTAAGCAGATCCAGTCTTAGCGCCGTCCGTGCCGCTTGATATACGGTAAATCCTTCGTAGAACCAGTCGTAGTCATCGTTGAGTGCCAAACCATTCGGCACCCATAGATGAAACAACTCATGCGTTAGCGGCGTGCTCAATCGAACCAAGGCGGCGACCTTCGATGGTATTTTTCCCATTAATAACGTGACCGTCGATCCGCGAGTCTCTGCACTCCATCTGTCTGTCAACAGACCCTGGAAAGGAAGCACGATCAAGGTCGATTGTTTCGCGGGCATCGAGCCACACACATCGCGGTGAGCCTTGAGCACCTTGGCGGCCAATTCGGATGCTTCGCTGTCGGTGAACGCCCAATCGCCGTCCGCAATCAGATTGAAAGCCATTCCTGAAATCGTAGAACGAGAAACTCGCAACCGGCTGCCGATGACAAACACGGCGCGATCCGAGTCGACGACTTCAAAACTCGATGGTCGCGTTTCATTCTCATTCGAATGGACCGACCAGCTTGCCGGCAGCTCAAATCGTATGGCCATGCTGCCTCTCTCGCGCCGATCGGCAGCAGTAACATTGGCAGTTCGCAATAGATCACCCAGCATCAGCAGCCCCCGTTCGGTATTCAGCCACGAAACCTTAACCGCATCCGACGCTTTAGCGGGTGGCCTAAGACGAACTTCGTATTGAAATCTCGATGCAGATGCCTCTGACGCGAATTGACCGGGCGCGATCTTCCGATATGGAATCTCGATGTCGGAATTATCGAAAAGTCTCAATCCCTCGATTCTGCCGCCCAATCCCAGAATGCCGGCATAGCTGTCGCGAAAAGACCAAACTTTGGTAGGCGGGCAAGTACCTTCGATAATCACGCGATTGGATTCGGGAACCACTCGAATCACGACGCGCAAACTCTGAGCACACACGGGCGCCGCGAGGAGGCAAACGAGGGCAAAAACACAGAGTCTTAGATTGCCCGGTGTGCCAGGAATTTGCAGGTAACTCCCTCTCCCTTTGGGAGAGGGTTGGGGTGAGGGGTTAGCAGAGAGGAACCAAGAAATTATTCTCTTCATGTCTTCAAGATCCGCTCCGTGGAGTAGAGAGAATAATATAAGTTTGTTTACTTCGCAGCTAGGCCCTCACCCCAGCCCTCTCCCAAAGGGAGAGGGAGTTGCCTATAGATTCTTGACTGCACCCGCATTGACACGCTCATCAGGGCTGACTAGACTACATTAGTCTAGCATCAAATTTCAGGACCGTGATCGACAGCAAACCTTTAGCATCTTATCGTCGCAGCGCGCGCGTTCTCGCCGCTTTGCTATTGGCTGCCATTGGGTGGGGCGCGATTGCTGAAGCCACTCACCGTCACGGAAATCAATCGACTCTTCGCTCAGGGTTAGCCCCAGCCGCAGATGCCTCACGTCAGTCGTTGACAGCGAGGCTAGAAACCACCGAAACAAGTCAGACCGGATCGTCACACGCCAGTCAATGTCTGATCTGTCAGCTTCAGCAGAATCTATCCACGATTCTGTTTGCGCCGCCGTTGCGAATTGCCACCGGTGACACACTGTCGGCTCGTCTAAATTCCCAGCCAGTTCCGCCGCCGTCCAGATCGGCTCTGCCACAACAAGGCCGCGCTCCTCCAATCACCCTCTAAGCCGCTAATCGCCAATCTTGCGTGTGCGTGAGTCTGTGTACGCGCACAGTTTAAGGCAAAGCGACGCGCTCTATTTCTCTTCGTGGATTCACGAGCGAAAGCTTCGCCTGGCAATCAACCCGATAGGAGGCAAAGAGATCAATGG
>QHXE01000572.1 GCA_003222835.1 Acidobacteriota bacterium
ATTTCCAACCTCCGCGTTTTAATTCGATTCGTTGCATTATCCTCCACGTTTCGAGCAGCGCCAAACTTTCTCGCAGTATGCCAAGAAGTTGATAACGCCCTCTCCCTTTGGGAGAGGGATGGGGTGAGGGCTTAGCTGAGTAACAAGAAAAGAAAACTCTTCTCCATCCTTTCTCCGATAAGAAAGGAGAAAGAAGTATTTTGGGTTTCGTCACTAGGCCCTCACCCCGGCCCTCTCCCAAAGGGAGAGGGAGCTTCCTACAATTCTTAGCACACACATTTACCCCACTATCACAAGCTGAAGCTTATCGGACATTGTGTTACGCTGATCAAAAAAAATGGCCGGGCAAAGAGCGACAACCCTGTTTCCGGAAATGCTTGAGTTTGCGGACACGACTGCCGGCTCACCGGTTTCAGCGCCGCTTGCCGATCGCATGAGACCGCGGAGTTTGGGCGAGTTCGTCGGCCAGGAGCATCTGGTCGGCGAGGGCCGTGTCCTCCGACGTTTAATCGAGGGCGGCGGCAAGCTGCCGTCCATGATCTTTTGGGGGCCGCCGGGCACTGGAAAGACGACGCTGGCGCGCCTACTGGCCGAAAAAACTGACGCGAGATTCGTCGCTCTGTCGGCGGTTTTTTCGGGCGTGAAAGACTTGCGCGCTGCGATTGCCGAAGCGCGCCTCGATCGGCGACGAGGCCGCCGCACGATTCTGTTCATCGATGAGATTCATCGCTTCAACAAAGCCCAGCAGGATGCGCTTCTACCATCAGTCGAGGATGGAACGATCACGCTGATCGGCGCCACAACCGAGAATCCATCGTTCGAAGTAATTAGCGCGTTGCTTTCTCGCAGTCGGGTCGTGGTGCTGAATCCACTATCAGAAGACGAAGTGCAGACGATCGTGCGGCGCGCCTTGGATGATGAAGAACGCGGACTGGGAAGTCTTCATCCTGAGATTTCCGATCGACTGATTGCCCAGCTCGCGCACTCGTCCGGTGGCGACGCACGGATGGCGCTAGCAGCGATCGACGCTGCGGTCGAAGCCACGGCGCCAAATACCAGCAGCGCGAGAGCGATTACTGAGGGCACACTGGTCGAAGCATTGGGCCGCGCCCAATTCGCCTACGACAAAGGCGGCGAAGAGCATTACAACCTGGCTTCAGCGCTGATCAAGTCACTGCGCAATTCGGACGTGAATGCGGCGCTCTACTGGCTGGCGCGCATGATTGAAGGAGGCGCCGATCCGATTTTTATTGCACGCAGGCTTTGCATTCTTGCTTCCGAAGACATCGGCCTCGCCGATCCACAGGCAATGGTTCAGGCGGCGGCTGCCGCTGATATCGTGCAACTGATCGGCATGCCCGAAGGCTTGTTTCCGTTGACTCAGGCGACGATTTATCTTGCCCGTGCTCCCAAATCCAACTCGGTGCTGCGCGCGTATTCAGCCGCTAACAAAGATGCTGTCGAAACCGCGCGTGAGCCGGTGCCGTTGCACCTCAGAAATGCGGTGACTCCATTGATGAAGCATCTCGGATACGGCAAAGACTATCGCTACGTACATGGCGATGCGGCGGCGAAGGAAGAGATGTCATGCTTGCCTGAAAGACTGAAGGGCAGGATCTATTATGATCAAGAACAAACCACAGAGGACATAGAGAAGAGCACAGAGAAATCAAAGTGATCAGCTCTCGATTCCATTGTTTTCTCTGTGCCCTCTGTGGTGAAAATTCAATGAACGCGAAATCACAAAAAGAACTCGCCTTTCTCCAGGATCTTTACGTCGCCACCGATTGGGGTGAGCGGTTTGCCGGGTTAGCCGACAAACACGTCACGCTTCCTAACAAAGGCCGCGCACTCTATGTGGCCGCGGGCACCGGCGGACATGCAATCGCCTTGCAAGATCGTGCGGGCAAGAAGCTGAAATTTCTGTGCGTGGACGAAAACGATGAATGTTTAGAACTCGCGCGCGCAAAGGCAGTCGCCATGAACGCGGAGGCGGAGTTCCAGCGAGAGGATCCCTGCGCTCTGACATTCACAGGCGATCGATTCGATCTCGTGCTCGGCGACGCATCGTTAACGCCGCCCGACGATTTTCAGAAATTGCTGACCGAGATGATTCGCGTGGCCAATTTCGGTGCAACCGTGGTTTGCTGGCTGCCGACGTTTTCCAGCTTCGGCGAATTTTTTTCGATTTATTGGGAAGCCCTACAAAACTCCGGCCTGGAAGATCACGCCATCGATGTCGAAACCCTGATTACCCATTTGCCAACTGTTTCGGATATAGAGAGTTTGGCCGACCAATTAGGCTTGGAGGCCGTCACTTCCTGGACGGTGATTGAAGAATTCGACTTCGATTCGGGCGAAGAGTTTCTAAACTCACCACTCATTACGGACTTTCTGTTACCGAACTGGTTGCAATCAGTGCCCGAAAGCGCGACGGACAGAGTAGTCGAAGAGATCTCAAAAATCATTGATGAAGAGCGACACAGCGGCGAGTTTCTGTTGACGTTGAAGGCGACGCTGCTGGTCGGAAAGAAAGCGCGGGCAGAGAGGTAACTTTAATTGACGATGGAGTCCGAGTGCCGTAGGTCATTAATAAAAATCGGCGCGAAAGCCTCAGCTTTCGCGCCGATGAAAATCAGAAGATTACGCTTATCTATAAATATTATGCGCCTACGGCGCTTGCATCCGCGTCATCTGAGACTACCGCTCGATCTTCTTCGTCTCTTCAGCCCGCATTTGCTGCGCCCGTCGCCGCGCTTCTTCGAATAAAGCTTCATCGTCAACCGACTCAAGTTTCGAGTGCGAATCTGACTTTG
>QHXE01000063.1 GCA_003222835.1 Acidobacteriota bacterium
GAGCAGTATATTGAAAACCCGACGGGCCCAATTCACCACGAAGACATTCCCCGCGTCATGGAAAAGTGGCGAACCAGCATCTCCGTTGGGGAACCGTACGAGGCTGAAATGCGTTTACGGCGGGCTGACGGGGAATATCGCTGGTTCATGGTTCGCACTGAGCCGTTACGCGACGAGCAGGGAAACATCGTTAAGTGGTACGGTGTATCAACCGATATTGAAGACCTGAAGCGGGCTGAAGCAGCCCTAAAAGAAAGCCAGCGCAGATTGGAAGAGGCCCAGCGTATCGCCCACGTCGGACATTGGGACCGGGATCTGGAAACCGGCCGCATCACGTGGTCCGACGAGATCTACCGCATTCTCGGTTTGTCTTTGCAAGAACGCGACTCAACTCGAACGGAATGGCTCGATATAGTTCATCCGGAAGACAGGCAAAGACTGTCTCTTGCTATTGAAGAGATGCAGCGTGGCATCCGGCGCTTTGACGTTGAATTCCGTATTGTGCGCCCCAACGGAGAGGTGCGTTTCCTTCACAGCCTGGGTGACGTTATCCGCGACGAACGGGGCCGGCCTCTGCGCAGGTTCGGCACGGCGCAGGATATCACTGAGCGCAAGCAGGCAGAGGAGAAACTCAGAGCCACCAGCGAGCAGTTGCGCTCTCTCTCTGCTAGCCTTCAATCAGCTAAAGAAGAGGAAGGCGCTCGTATCGCTCGTGAGATTCATGATGAACTCGGCTCCAGGCTCACAAGTTTGAAGTGGGATTTGGAAGGTATCAACAAAATCCTCTCGGACTCAGGAGAGCAACTGCCGGAACTGCGCAAAAAGCTAGAAACGATGATCGAGCTGACTGATGAAACGATCGATACTATCAGAAGAATATCTTCTGAGCTGCGACCAAGCATCCTTGACGACCTCGGCTTAGTCGCGGCCATCGAATGGCAAGCAAAAGAGTTTCAGACCCGAACGAGAATCGTCTGCACCTGTGATTGCTCTATGGAAAACGTCGGTCTGAACCGCAAACAATCGACGGCAGTTTTCCGCATCTTTCAAGAGGCTCTGACTAATGTCCTACGTCACGCGCAAGCAACGAAAATTGACATCAGGACCAAACAAGAGGATGGTCAATTCGTCTTAACTGTCAGCGACAATGGCCGGGGAATTACTGAGGCAGAAAAATCGGATGTGCTGTCATTGGGTCTTTTGGGCATGAAAGAGCGGGCCCGCCTCGTTGGGGGAGAAATCGACATAGCCAGAAGTGAAGAAGGCGGAACTGCAATTACCGTACGGGTGCCCGTCGCGCGCAATGGCGGATGTTGAGTGGTTGAAAGAGAGCCACACTCGTCGCGCGTTAGGTGAAGCAAGCAATGAAGCGAGTTTTGATAGTTGACGATCATGAAGTGGTCCGCAACGGATTGAAGAAGATACTCGAAGCGCAACCTGGCGGAATCGAGTTTGGCGACGCCGGCACGGCTGAGGAAGCGATCGAAGACATTTCTTTGGGCGGCGGCCGGAATGGGCTGGATACCCTGAAAGAGCTGAAGCAGATACGGCCTCGGCTTCAGGTGTTAATCCTGACAATGCACTCAGAAGAACAATACGCGCGTCGCTCTTTTAGATCGGGCGCGGCCGGCTACATCACCAAAGACAGTCCGCGGGCAGAGTTAATCCGCGCAGTAAGCAAGGTTATGGAAGGCGGGAAATATGTAAGCCCGGTGCTCGCCGAAAAACTCGTTGCCTACATCGAAAAGGACATAAACGGGCCACCGCATGAAACACTTTCCGATCGCGAGTTTCAAGTAATGCGGCTGATTGCTTCGGGAAAAACCGTCAGCGAGATTGCTGAGCTACTCTCGCTTAGCGACAAGACGATCAGCACTTATAGGGCGCGTATTCTTGAGAAAATGGGCATGAAAACCAGCGCCGAACTGACGCATTACGCGATCCGGAACGAGCTGGTAGATTAGAGCAATCAGGCCTCACCCCTCCTTTCTAGACCTTAGTTCCAACGCACTGAATAGTAACCCCTTCGCAGGCCAAGCTCTGCGCAATCTCTGACTGTGTAAGGCAAACCCTGACAGGACTATCAGCTATTCTCTGACGCGAAAATCATAGCCAGCCTGATATTCATAGCCCGCCTGCGTTTGTATCCTTACGGTTTTCGTCGAAGACAATGGAGTTCCCACTCAAGCCGATTCGAGTCCTGCTGGCAGACGACATCGGCCTAATAAGAACCGGCTTGCGCGCGCTACTGGAAAGAATTACGGACGTCGAGGTTGTCGCGGAAGCGTTCGACGAGCTAGAGACGATACGTCTAATTAAGCAGCACGAACCGGGCATCCTCTTAATGCACAGCTCCATGTCCAGAATGAATTGTTTGGAAATGGCAAGACGGATCACCAGGGAATTCCCGAAGGTGCACGTGATCCTTCTTTCAAGACATGCGAATGGAGAGTACATAGGGCAAGCGTTGCGTAGTGGCGTGGCTGGATACTTGCTGATGACCGCGTCGCCCGACGAACTCGAGCAGGCAATCAAAACCGTAGCCGGCGGCAAAACTTATCTTAGCAATTTAGGAATGAAACACCTGGCTGATTTCGTGCGCAGCGCGAGCGGCAAGGAAAGCCTGCTCGAGCGTTTGACGCCGCGACAACGAGAGGTATTTGAACTGCTCGTTCAGGGTCAATCAACGAAGCAAATCGGCCTGGCTTTGAATATCAGCGTAAAGACCGTCGAAAGTCATCGCGCCCAGATAATGGAGCGCCTGGATATTCATGACATTACCGGTCTGGTTCGCTACGCAATTAAGGTCGGGGTAGTTGACCTTGAAGACAAAACACTTCTGAATCAGAGTGAAGAATAGGACATCATCAGCAGCGCGGATTGAAGATTTAGTGATGGAAGCCTTCTATGTTTGAGCTCGTCCGCCAGTCATCTCATTTGGTTGCTACATTCGAAGGCATTCTTACCGACGATGACTTCATCAGGTGCTTTACCGAGATCGTATCCATTAGCATCGAGGAGCCGAATACCAGTTTGTTAGTCGATCTCTCGGGGACTGAGCGCATAAGCGTCGGGTCTGGAACCGTGCGCAGAGCTGCTGATCTCTTCAAGTCTTTAAGTAAAAGCGTCACGCGAAAAGTTGCGATTATCGCGCCTAGAGAGGAAATCTTCGGCATGGCGCGCATGTATGAGTTGATGCGACCTCCATCACCGTCAGACTTAACTGTATTCCGAACTGCGACAGGAGCTAAGGAATGGCTCGGTGTCTCATAAGGCCAACGATGCGTCAGCCCTTCCGGCTGGTGCTCATTCGCCAACTATCTTGTCGAAAGGGTCGAACCGGCAGCTTGCTACCTTTCTTCCCGCCACAATGTTTTTGGTCTGCTTGTTGCTGCGCATAAATCCCAAAACGGTTCGGCTGACCTGTTACGTTGCACTTAAGCAAAACTTTTGACATGAAACAGGTACAGTCTCGCGAAGCTAGGGCCTGTCAACAAAGCGCTCGAGAGAAGGGGCAAACACCTTGATTCGTTCATGGTTTGCGTTTCTGGCGAGGTGTCCGAAAATATGCAGTGCGAGTTCGATATGCAAGCGCTCGCCGTGTAAGTGCATTCCGTCGTCGATCGTTCTGAGTCTGATCTACTCGCTCAGTTTTGCGCAGCAGGCTGGCCAGAGCACTCCTCAAGGGCGAACAACTCAAGGCCAATCTCAAAGTCAGCAGTCGCCGTCTCAAGCAACTGCCCAGCCCGGTTCGAGAGCCGGTCAAACTGGTGGACCACCTTCGCAAAGGACGGCGCCATCCGTGCCGATCACCGGCGCGCAGCAAGTTCCCGGCGCGGCGAAAACGAGTCCAGGTGTTTCGACATTGAGCTTCGAACAGGCGATCACTCTGGCGTTGGAAAATAATCTCGCGACGCTGTTGGCGAAAGAACGACGCCGGGAAGCACGCGGGTTTGAAACCGAATCGCTCGCGGGATTGCTGCCCAACGTTTCGGGCGCGGCCTACCAAGCCAGCATCACTGAGAACCTCGCAGCGCTGGGTCTCACGCCCGGAAAATTTCCAGGTCTCAACTCGACCTTCATCGGTCCTTTCAAGAACTTCGACGCGCGCGTGCGGCTCGAGCAAACGATCTTCAGCTTAAGCGCGCTCAGAACATTTCAAGCGGGACGCGCCGGCGTGCGCGTCGCCGCGTTGCAGGAGAATCTGGCGCGTGAACAAGTCGCGATGATCACGGGCCTCGCTTATCTGGAGTCGATGCGCGCCGATCGATCGGTGGCGGCGGCGCAGGCAAACGTCGAACTCGCGCAAACCCTCCTAAAGCTCGCGCAGGATCAGCACAGCGTCGGCGTGGCCACTGGCGTCGACGTCACTCGCGCAGAAACTCGCGTGGCCCAGGAGCAGGTCAGGCTGGCACGCGCACAGACCGACGCGGAAGAAGCGCGTCTGCAACTTCAGCGCATCACGGGGCTGCCTTTAGGTAGCGGTATGACTTTGACTGATCCGTTGCGCTTTGAAATCGAAACGCTTCCCGCGATCGAAAGCTCGGTCGCGCAAGCCGAAGACAATAGGGCGGAAGTGCGCGTTGCGGAGGCGCAAGTCACGATGAGCAATTATGAAAAGCGCGCGGCACAAGCGGAACAACAGCCTTGGCTCGAGTTTCTTGGCGACTATGGCATGAGCGGCATCACACCCACGAACACAGATTTGCCGACGCGTCGTGTCGCAGTCCAATTGAATGTGCCGATCTTTAATGGTGGTTTGACGCGTGGACGAATTCAGGTGGCGACCAGTCGTAAGAGCCAGGCGGAACTTCAACTCGCGAGCGTTCGCGGCCAGGTCGAAGAAGATGTGCGTTTGGCCTTTGCCGATCTTCGCACCACAGCCGAGGCGGTGCGCGCCGCGGATCTCTCGGTGACGTTGGCGTCACGTGAACTGGAGATGGCGCGCGATCGGTTTCGCTCCGGCGTCGGTGACAACATCGAAGTCGTTACCGCGCAAGCCGCCCTCGCCAACGCAAGACTAGACCAGGTGACGGCGCTCGCGGTTTACAACGGCGCGCGTTTGAATTTAGCCGCGGCGTTGGGACGCGCACAGAGTTTTCGTTGGTGATTCTCCCTTCTCTCGGAGGAGAGGGAGAAACAATGGTTCGGGAAGAAGGAAGCAAGAACATAAGTGGACAGCAAGTCCCGTAGGGACTCAATGTTTATAGATAACGTCGGCACCCGAATTTCAAAGCCCATTTATGGGCGAAAGAAGTTGCGCTCATAAAGGAGCGTCGCGTATTTCAATCCTCCGCATACATAAACATTTGACCGCTACGCGGTCGTTTCCTCTGCGCATGATCTTAGGCGAAGCTTCTGATGGCTAATCAACACAACAATGGTGACGACGAAGGCAAGCCGGAAGAAACTCAGAACGAGGGCCAGACCGAAGTATCGGAATCAAAAGAAGATTCTGGTCCCGTCGACGAATACGGCGAGCCTCTGGACGAAGAAGAGCACGAGCACGCGAAGAAGCGACCCGTCTACAAACGTCCGGCCTTTCTGATTGGCGGCGCGATCATTCTACTCATCGCGTTGTTCGCGGGCAGCGCTTACTGGCTATATGCGCGCGCGCATGAATCGACCGACGACGCTTTCATCGACGGACACATCATACAAGTCAGTCCGAAAGTCTCGGGTTACGCAACCAAAATCTATGTGACGGACAATCAGGAAGTGAAGGCCGGCGATTTGATCGTCGAACTCGATCCTCGCGATTTCGAAGCGAAAGTCGCCCAAGCCAAGGCCGCATTGAATGCCGGCCTTTCGCAGCAAAAGCAGTCTCAATCTCAGGTATTGTTGACTCGTGCCTCCACGCGCGCAAACGTGCAGCAGGCTTCGGCAGGCGTGCAACAGGCTCGCTCAGGGGTGTCAGGCGCGCGCGCGGGCGCGACCGCTGAGCGCAGTCGCACGAATCAGGCGGGCGCCGCCATCAACACCGCGGAAGCAAATATGCAACAAGCTCGCGCGCAGGAGACCGCGGCGATTGCCGAAAGCGTACGCGCCAACGCGGACGTACAACGTTATCAAGCTCTCTACGACAAGGATGAAATCTCGCGGCAACGTCTGGACGAAGCGATCGCCGCGGCGCGTACTGCGAATGCACAGGTCAATGCCGCCCGCGAAAGGGTTATGGCCGCAGACGCGCAAATTCGCGAAGCGCGCGCGGCTGAATTTGCTCAGGCTTCGAATGCGCAGCGCGCGCAAACTCAAGTCACCGGCGCCCAGGCCCAAGTAAACGAAGCACTGGGCCGGCTGGCCCAGGCGAACACGAGGCCACAGCAAATCGCCGTCAGCCAGGCGCAAGAGTCTTCGGCGCAAGCACACATCGATGAGCTTCAGGCCGCCGTCGATGAGGCAGAATTGGAATTGTCTTATTCGAAGATTTACGCGCCGGAATCTGGCCGCGTCACGCGCAAGTCAATCGAGATCGGCTCCCTGGTCCAGGTGGGCCAGCCTTTGATGGCCGTCGTCTCCGGCGATGTCTGGGTGACCGCGAATTTCAAAGAAAGCCAGATCGGCAAAATGCAGCCCGGCCAAGCCGTCGAGATCGAAGTCGATGCCTACCCCGACAAAACTTTCAAAGGACACATTGACAGCGTTCAAGCTGGAACGGGCGCGCGCTTCAGTTTGCTTCCACCCGAGAACGCGACCGGCAGTTACGTTAAGGTGGTTCAACGGGTTCCGGTGAAGATTGTCTTCGAACAAAATCAAATCGACCCGCAACACAGGCTGTCGCCGGGAATGTCGGCCGTGCCCACGGTTAAGGTTCGGTGAGGACAGATCATTTTCCATATGTCATTTCACATTTTTCATTTGAGATTGCTGCCGTCGATTCACGGTTCAGAGTTCAAGCTTTAGCTTGCGTCTCACCTAAGCAGCAACCTAAAGGTCGAACTCTGAACATTGGTAGCCGAAAGGCCAATAGCAAATGAAAAGTGTCAAATGCCAAGTGCCAAATGATGTTTTGAACCAAAATGCCCAACGCCACTGAACAATGGACCCCGAGTTTCAATCCGTGGCTAATCGCCGCGTCGGTGATGCTCGCGACGTTCATGGAAGTACTGGACACTTCGGTGGCGAATGTCGCGCTGCCGCACATTGCCGGCAATCTTTCCGCGACCCCCGAAGAAGCCACGTGGGTGCTCACGAGTTACCTGGTGTCGAATGCGATCGTGTTGCCGGCCGCGAACTGGTTCGGCCGCTATTTCGGCCGCAAGCGATTTCTGATCGTCTGTATCGTGCTGTTCACTCTGTCGTCAGCGCTATGTGGCGCCGCGGCGAGCCTGGGACTGCTGATCGTCGCGCGCATCGCCCAAGGCGCGGGCGGTGGCGCGTTGCAACCGATCGCCCAGGCGGTGCTGATGGAAAGTTTCCCCCGCGAAAAGCGCGGCTCGGCGATGGCTGTATTCGGACTGGGAGTGGTCGTGGCGCCAATTATTGGCCCGACACTGGGCGGCTGGATCACGGACAACTATTCGTGGCGCTGGATTTTCTACATCAATATTCCCATTGGCATTCTCGCAATATTCATGGCGAATACTTTCGTCGAGGACCCGCCTTACATCCGCGATCAAAGGCCTGGCCGCATCGATTACCTCGGCTTCGGCTTGATGGCGCTTGCTCTGGGAACTATGCAGTTAGTCCTCGACAAGGGTCAGGAGGACGAGTGGTTCGCGTCTTCGTTCATTACCGGGTTTGCAATCCTTTCCGGCGCGGCCTTAATCGCGTTCATAATTTGGGAACTAAGATCGAGGGAGCCAATCGTCGATTTGCGCGTGCTCGTCAATCGGAACTTCGCCGTGGGCACGTCGCTGATGATTGTCATGGGTGTAGTGCTGTATGGAACGATCGCTCTCTTGCCTTTGTTTCTGCAGACGCTAATGGGTTATCCGGCGGTGGCGAGCGGCATGGCGGTAAGCCCGCGCGGCTTTGGCGCGGTCACCTCAATGCTGATCGTAGGGCGGCTAATCAATCGAGTCCGAGGGCGATATCTGGTGATGTTTGGATTTTCGGTGCTGGCTTACTCGATCTATCTGTTCAGCAAGATCAATCTCGAGATTTCGATTAGCAGCATCGTTTGGCCGAACATCATCAGCGGCTTTGCGATGGGATTTATCTTTGTGCCTTTGACAACGATGGCCCTCGGCACTCTCAGCAACGAGCAGATGGGCAACGCCTCGGGCGTTTTCAATCTGATGCGCAACACCGGCGGCAGCGTCGGAATCGCGGCCGTCACCACGCTTCTTGCGCGTGGCACGCAGACTCATCAGGCGGCGCTGGTTTCGCATCTGACGCCATACGATCCGGCTTTTCAGGAACGCATCCGGCAGCTAGCAGGAGGATTCGCAGCGCGGGGCGGCTCAGCGGTCGGGACGCAACAGGCGTACGCCGGCATCTACGGAACTTTGGTGCGGCAAGCGGCCGTATTATCCTATATCGATGTGTTTCGCGTGCTCTCGTTCTTATGCCTGCTCTGTATTCCGGCGACGCTTTTGTTTGAACGAGTGAAGAAGAAGACGGGCGCGGTGGCCATGCATTGAGTCCTTAGGGGGGAGTTCGACGCACTTTGCGATTACAGTGGCGCGATCAGATTTCAGTTCGAGTCGTCATATTAGTAGTGTTGACGATGATTGCAACTGCCGTCTATCCGCAGAAAAAATCCGCGCGACCGGCGAAGCCAACGCCAACACAGGAGGCCAGTGAGCTCTCAAAACTGCGCGACGAATACGTCAAGGCGACAAACGACTACAAGGCCAGCCTGCAAAAACTGCTCGCGCTCTATCAGGAAGGCGTCAAGAAAGCTGAAGCGCGCCGCGACAAATCGCAGAGTCTTTTTGCGCAAGGCTTGATCTCGAAACGCGAACTGGATGACGCGGAACGCACAGTGACCGATGCAAATTTGAAGGTCAGCGGGGTACAACAACAGATCGGCTCGGCTGATACACAGATCGCGCAAACGCTCGTTGAAGTCGAAGGCGAGAAGCAACTGGCTAAGCTGGGCCCGATTCGTAGGGGCTCGTTGGTGAGAACGACTTCGTTCATTCGTTACAGTGGCATCGGACACTGGTTGTTGTCCCAGGCTGGAGCGATCGAAGTTTTCTTTCAACAGACATTCAAGCGGCCTTTGCCAATCGCCGTATTCGGCCAGGGAGCGATTCATAATCAGTGGCGGCTCGACCACCATAACGCGATGGACGTTTCGTTGAATCCCGACGGTGCGGAAGGCCAGGCGCTAATTAATTTCTTGCAGAGTAACGGCATTCCGTTTTCGGCTTTTCGCATGGCGATTCCCGGCGTGGCGACCGGACCACATATCCATATTGGGATGCCGTCGCATCGGTATTGATGGCTCCTCTCCCTCTGGGAGAAGGTTGGGTGAGGGCGTAAGAAGCAATTAAGTAAAGAAATGTCTTTCTTTTCTTGTCGGGTAGACTCACGTGAAAAAAATTAGGAGGTTGGGGTTCACCACAAGCCCTCACCCTAACCCTCTCCCAAAGGGAGAGGGAACTAGTTATGATCAAAACCACGATCACTATTTCGCGACAGATGGGCTCTGGCGGGTCGTACATCGGACAGATCATCGCGAAGCAACTTGGATTGAAGTACGTCGATCGCGAAGTCCTGCATCTGGCCGCCCAGGAGTTCGGCTGCGATCAGGAAACCATCGAGGCGCGCGCCGAAAAAATCCAGTCGTTCTGGCAGCGAATCCTGGGCGGGCTCACCTTGGGTGGGCCTGATGCGGTCTACAGTCCGCCGCCACTGGGAAATTTTTCCGACCGCGAACTCTTCAATAAGCAGACCGAGATTCTGAAACGCATCGCGGCTAAACATGATTGCGTGGTGGTCGGCTGGGCGGGCGTACATCTGCTGCCGCGCCATCGAGGTAAGTTCAGCGTGTTCTGCCACGCGCCGAAGAGTTTTCGCGTGAAGCGCCTGATGACCATCTATGACGATCTGAGCGAAGAAAAGGCTCGTGAGATGATCGCAGAATCAGATCGAACGCGTGAGCTGTATTTCAACGCAATGACCGAACACGACTGGACCTGCGCGAAGAATTATCATCTGTCGATTGATACCAGCCTGCGACCCCTGGAAGAAATTGCTGAACTGATAATCAAACTTTCCGAGCAACAACGACGGGCGGCGGCGGCCGTGTCAGAACCGCCTGCGGTAGCGGGCGGTTGATCAATTGCATGTATTAGCTCTCGATGATTAGCAATCAACCGCCCGCGACTGTAGGCGTTTCTGATTACTTCACCTCATCCAATTTTTCCTTCGCCTGAGCGATCAGCCAACGAAGTTTAGTCAATTCGTCGGGAGTGAGGAAAAGGCGCGTGCGTTCAAAGAAGCCGCCTTCGATGGCCACCACGACGCTGCCGCTGATTTGTTTGACGATCATGACTTCGAAATCACCGCGGGTGCGATAACGGATCTCAAAGTGAGCCAGTTTCGTAATTGAATCGTCGGCCTTAACCATCAAATCGAGCGCTTTGACCAGGCGATCGATCTCTTCATAGTCGATCAAGGATCGAACCTCAATCGTCAACTCGGGATTGATCGTGATACCGACGCCAGTGACCCGAGTTGCATTAGCGGCATTTCGAATCTCGGTCGCCTCGACGCGCACCGAGCCGCTTTGCAGTCTCAACGTGCCGACGTAGGTGCGCCCTTTGACCAGAACCGTCTCAACCTGGTTCTCTAATTCATCGAGTTTGTTCCTCGGCTCGTAGAATTGTAGATCGCGCGGCGGCGGGAGCCGCTGATCCCAACGTCTCTGCGCCCGGACCGAACCAAACCGAGTGGCGATCATCAAGAGCGCCAGAGATAACGAGCGACTTAGACTCATGGCTATGTCCTTCCTTCTCGATTCAAGAATGACGGAGAGCACGGGAGAGAACAGCACGTGGATTTTAACTCAGGCGAGCGGCTTCTGGTTCCGGAAATTCTGGTTTACTAGAAATGCGACCAATACGTCGAATACGTCCTATTGGGCTTTTTCTGCTGAGTCACCGACCAAAGTCCGTGGCGTTATCTCTGCTTCGCCATCAGCGGCTCAGGCTCCGGTTCGCGAGGCCGGGCGCGATCGGTCATTGGCGGTAGGGGTGGTGGTAGATTCGCGACGAATCTTTCGAGGGCGGCGTCGACTACTTCATTGATGCGTTGGACCATAACGGTCTCTAGTTCACTACGCACGTCTGCGGGCACTTCTTCGAAATCAGATTGATTGCGGGCCGGCAAAATTATTCTATGAATGCCGGCGCGATGAGCGGCAAGGATCTTCTCCTTGATGCCGCCGACGGGAAAGACCAAACCTGATAGAGTGATCTCGCCGGTCATGGCCGTGTCCGGACGAACGCGGCGGCCGGTATAAAGCGAAGCGAGCGCTGCCGTGATCGTTACGCCTGCCGATGGTCCATCTTTTCGAATCGCGCCGGCCGGAACGTGCAGGTGCACGCCGTACTCTTTGAACATCTCAGGATTGATGCCGAACTCTTCGGCGTGGGACCACAGATACGATTGCGCCGCCCGCGCCGACTCCTGCATTACGTCGCCGAGCTGACCGGTTATGGTAAATCCTCTTCCGCCAGGAAGCAGGCTGGCTTCGATGAACAAAATCTCGCCGCCCATTTCGGTCCAGGCCATGCCGGTAGCGACGCCCGCCGGTAATTCCTTGCGCGCTTCTTCAGGATAGAACTTGGGGCCACCGAGATATTGCTGAATCGCGGGCTCATCGATGATGACCTTCTGGGTTTGTCCCTGTGCGATCTTCAGCGCAACTTTGCGAGCGACCCGGCCCAGGTTTCGCTCCAGTTGGCGCACACCGGCTTCACGCGTATAGCGCGCGGCGATTAGCTTGATCGCCTCGTCAGTGATCTCGATTTGTTCCGGGGTCAGGCCGTTCTCGCGTATTTGTCGCGGCGCCAAATATTGCCTGGCAATTTGCAGCTTCTCGCGGTCGCTGTAACCGGCAAGCTGGATCACCTCCATGCGATCGCGCAGCGGCGGCGGAATAGGCCCAAGTTGATTCGCGGTGCCGATGAAGAAAACTTTCGAGAGATCGAAGGGCAGATCGAGATAGTGATCCGTGAAAGTGTTGTTCTGTTCCGGATCGAGAATCTCCAGCAAAGCGGCCGCCGGATCGCCGCGATAATCCGCGCCCAGCTTGTCAATCTCGTCCAGCATCATCACCGGATTATTTACGCCCGCGCGGCGAATCTCTTGAAT